>DASXQQ010000100.1:0-7589 GCA_036507085.1 Piscinibacter sp.
CAGGTCGAGGCTTACAACATCCCGAGCGGGATCCTCTACGACATGCACCGGGACGCCGCAGCGCGCCGCCCCGGCGTGCTGACGACGGTGGGCATCGGCACCTTCGTCGACCCCGATCTGCAGGGCTGCGCGATGAACCCAGCGGCCGCCGAGCACCCGGTGGTGCGCAAGGAACGCTTCGACGGACAGGATTGGCTGTACTTCCCGGCCATCGTGCCGAACGTCGCGATCATCCGTGCGACAACCGCCGACGAGCGCGGCAACCTGACCTACGAACACGAAGGCGCGTTGCTCGGCGGCCTGGAGCAGGCGCTCGCGGCGCGCAACAACGGCGGCATCGTGATCGCCCAGGTCAAGCGCCTGGTCAAGGAGGGCAGCCTGCGGCCGCATGACGTGCACGTGCCGGGCAACCTGGTGGACCACATCGTCGTCGACCCGACGCAGATGCAGACCACGCAGACGGACTACGACCCGGCGATCAGCGGCGAGATTCAGCAACCGCTGGCAACCTTCGAGTTCCAGCCCTGGGGCCCGGAGAAGGTGATCGCACGTCGCGCGTCGCTGGAGCTCGCGCACGGTTCGGCCGTGAACCTCGGCTTCGGGATCTCGGCCAACGTCCCGCGCATCCTGCTGGAGGAAGGGCTTCACGGCGAGGTGACCTGGGTCATCGAGCAGGGTGCCGTCGGCGGCATGCCGCTGCTGGGATTTGCATTCGGCTGCGCGTCCAACGCCGACGCGATCGTTCCCTCGCCGCAGCAGTTCACCTACTTCCAGGGCGGCGGTTTCGACGTGACCTTGCTGTCGTTCATGCAGGTCGACGGTGACGGCAGCGTCAACGTGTCCAAGCTCGGTGCGAAGCCCTACCTCACCGCCGGGTGTGGCGGCTTCGTCGACATCACCGCCCACGCCCGTCGCATTGTCTTCTCCGGCTTCTTCACCGCCGGAGCCAAGCTCGAGGTGGGCGATGGCAAGTTGACCATCGTGAAGGAAGGTCGTACCCGCAAGTTCGTCAAGACCGCGGAGCACATCACCTACAGCGGCCGCATCGGCCGAGAGCGAAGCCAGCACGTCACCTATGTCACCGAGCGCTGCGTGATCGAACTGCGCGGCGACGGGTTGGTGGTCACCGAGATCGCCCCCGGCATCGACTTGCAGCGCGACGTGCTCGACCAGGCCGAGATCCCGCTGGGTGTGGCCGCCGATTTGCGGGTCATGAGCCCCGCGCTGTTCACCGATGCACGGTTCGGCCTGGCGCTCAGGGACGAAGAGGTGCGTCGTGGCTGACCCATTCGTGCAACTGCAGCGCGATGGCGACGTCGCGACGGTGACGCTGGCGCGACCGGCCAAGCTCAACTCGCTCACGCCGGCCATGCTGGATGCACTCGAGCAATGCGCGCGTGAACTCGACGCCGACACGCAAGTGCGCATCGTCATCCTCACGGGCGGCGGCGACAAGGCGTTCTGCGTTGGCGCGGACATCAACGAATGGGCGGCGTTGCAGCCGCTCGACATGTGGCGCCGCTGGGTGCGCCGCGGCCACCAGGTCTTCGATCAGTGGGCACGGCTGCGTCAGCCGGTCATCGTCGCCATCAACGGACACGCGTTCGGCGGCGGCCTGGAATTGGCGCTCACGGGGGATATTCGCGTTGCTGCCGAATCCGCGCAGTTCGCGTTGCCCGAAGCGTCGATCGCCACCTGCCCCGGTTGGTCGGGTACGCAACGCCTGGTGCAACTGGTCGGCGCCAGCCGGGCGAAGTATCTGGCGCTGAGTGGCCGTCGGCTCTCGGCTGCCGACGCGCTGAGCGATGGCCTGGTGCACGAGGTCGTTGCGGCCGCAACGCTGCGCGAACGCTCGTTGGAGCTGGCGCGCGAGATGGCCACGAAAGCCCCGGTCTCTTTGCAACTGACCAAGCAACTCATCAACGCCGCCGCGGGCGAAGACCAGGCCGCCACGCTCGAAGCGATCGCCGGCGCGCTGGCCGCGACCACCGACGACGCCGCAGAAGGCATCGGCAGCTTCCGAGAGAAGCGAGCGCCGCGGTATCTGGGACGCTGAACGCCTTCAACGAACGAACATCATGAGCGAAACGAACCTCACGAACCTCAAGACCTACACGACAGCCGACGTGCTCGCCCGCCCGCCCTATCGCGGCCAGCTGCTGATCAACGGTCGCTGGGTCGACGCCGCCGACGGCGGCACGCTCGAGCGCAAGTCGCCGGCCCATGACACGCTGGTCGCCGTCTATGCGAAGGCCGGTGTCGTCGATGCCGAGCGAGCCATCGCCGCAGCGCGCGAGGCCTTCGACCGCGGCCCCTGGCCGCAGATGAAGGGCGCCGAGCGCGCACGCATCCTGCGCAACGTGGCCGAAGGCATCCTGGCGCGCAAGGAAGAACTCGCGTTGATGGAAACGCTGGAGAACGGCAAGCCGCTGGCGCAGTCGCGCGCCGAAGTGGAGGGCGCCGCCGACCTGTGGCACTACGCCGCCACCTTGGCTCGCAACCTGCACGGCGACAGCTACAACACGCTGGGCGAGAAAACGCTCGGCGTGGTGCTGCGCGATCCGATCGGTGTCGTCAGCATCATCACGCCGTGGAACTTCCCGTTCCTGATCGTCAGCCAGAAGCTTCCGTTCGCGCTGGCCGCCGGTTGCACCGCGGTCGTCAAACCGGCCGAAGTGACCTCGGGCACGACCGTGATGCTGGGCGAGATCCTCATCGCCGCGGGCATTCCTGCCGGTGTCGTCAACATCGTCGTCGGCCGCGGCAACGTCGTCGGCGAGGTGCTGGTGACGCATCCCGACGTCGACATGTTGTCGTTCACGGGATCGACGAGCGTCGGCAAGCAGGCCGTCGCCAAGTCGGCACAGACGCTCAAGAAGGTGTCGATGGAACTCGGCGGCAAGAACCCGCAGATCATCTTTCCCGACTGCGACTGGGACGCCGCACTCGATGCCACCGTCTTCGGCATCTACTTCAACGCGGGCCAGTGCTGCAACAGCGGCAGCCGCATCCTGGTTCACGAGTCGATCGCGCAGAAGTTCGCGGCGGCTGTTGTCGAGCGCTCGAGGCTTGTCAAGGTGGGCGACCCGCTCATGCCAGGCGTCCAGGTCGGCGCGATAACCACGGACAAGCAGCTCGAGACCATCCTCTCCCACGTCGACGCGGCGCGCAAGGCGGGCGCACAGGTGGTGCTCGGCGGCTCGCGAATGAACACGACCGGCATGTATGTCGAGCCCACCGTCGTGACCGGCGTGACGCGCGACATGGCGATCGCCAGCGAGGAGGTGTTCGGCCCGGTGTTGTCCATCCTGACGTTCAAGACGCTGGACGAGGCGATAGCACTGGCGAACAGCACCCTGTACGGACTCTCCGCGGCCGTGTGGAGCAAGGACTTCAGCACGTGTTTGACCGCGGCACGCCGCATCAAGGCCGGCACCGTGTGGGTCAACACATTCCTCGAAGGACACGCCGAACTTCCGTTCGGCGGTTACCACGAAAGCGGCATCGGTCGCGAGCTGGGCCGCTTTGCAACGGAGGACTACACCGAAACCAAGACCCTGCACATGCACCTGGGCGAGCGCACCGAATGGTGGCTGCCTCGCTGAATCCCGCTGAACCAGCTCTCACTTTCAACCCACGGAGACACACCATGAAGAAGCAACTCATCAGCCTCGCGATCACCGCTGCCTTCTCACTGCCCGCTGCGGCCGAACAAAGCGTCGAGGTCCTGCACTGGTGGACCTCGGGTGGCGAAGCCGCCGCGCTGAACGTCCTCAAGAGCAACCTCGAGAAGCAGGGCGTGAAGTGGAACGACATGCCGGTGGCGGGCGGCGGCGGCGAAGCGGCAATGACGGCGGTGCGCGCCCGCGTCACCTCGGGCAACCCGCCCACCGCCGTGCAAATGCTCGGCTTCGACATCCTCGACTGGGGCAAGCAAGGCGTGGTCGCCGACTTGAACGCCCTCGCAGCGAAGGAAGGCTGGGACAAGACGGTGCCGCCGGCGCTGCAGAAGTTCTCCAAGTACAACGGCAAGTGGATCGCCGCCCCGGTGAACATCCACTCCACCAACTGGATCTGGGCCAACAAGGACGTGCTTGCCAAGGCGGGCGTCGCCAGCGAGCCCAAGACGTTCGAGGAGTTCATCGCAGCCGCGGAAAAGGTACAGAAGGCCGGCTTTGTCGCGATCGCCCACGGCGGCCAGCCGTGGCAGGAAGCGACGATCTTCGACGGCGTGGTTCTGTCCACCGGCGGCGTCGACTACTACCGCAAGGCCTTCATCGAGCTCGACGCGAAGGCGCTGAATTCACCGACCACGCTGAAGGTGTTCCAGCGCATGTCGCAGATTCGAAAACTGGTCGACAAGGACTTTTCCGGCCGCGACTGGAACATCGCCTCCGGCATGGTGATCAGCGGCAAGGCCGGCTTCCAGATCATGGGTGACTGGGCCAAGGGCGAGTTCATCAACGCGAAGAAGGTGCCGGGCAAGGACTTCCTGTGCTTCCGCTTCCCCGGAACCCAGGGCGTCGTTTCGTTCAACACCGACCAGTTCGCCATGTTCAAGCTGAGCGATGCCGACAAGACTGCCGCCCAGATGAAGCTGGCAACGGCCATCATGGACCCGGGCTTCCAGTCGGCGTTCAACGTGGTCAAGGGTTCGGCTCCCGCCCGCACCGACGTGCCGGACACCGCGTTCGACGCGTGTGGCAAGAAGGCGATCAAGGACGTGGCCGAGGCCAGCAAGAACAACACCTTGGTGGGCTCGATCGCCCACGGGCACGCAGTGCCGGCGTCGATCAAGAACGCGTTCTACGACGTGATCACGCGGCACTTCAACGGCCAGATCGACGACAAGAAGGCCGTTGCTGAGCTCATGTCGGCTGCCAAGAACTGACCACGTCGATGACCTCCGGGCGACGCGACGCGCGTCGCCCGGGCCAGCGGAGCTACGCCCATGAGAGCCGGATTCTTGCCCAAGCTGTTGTTCAGTCCCAGCGTGTTTCTCGTGCTGGTGTGCGTCTACGGCTACATCATGTTCACGATCTACCTGTCGTTCACGACGTCGACCATGATGCCGGTGTACGAGGGGGCCGGGTCGGCCAACTACACCCGGCTGCTGGGCCTCGAGAACTGGCGGGTTTCGGTGGGGAACCTCGCGGTCTTCGCCAGCCTGTACATCGTCATTGCAATGGCGCTGGGTCTCGGCCTCGCGATCCTGATCGACCAGAAGATCCGTGCGGAGACCGGTTTTCGGTCCATCTTTCTCTACCCGATGGCGCTGTCGTTCATCGTCACCGGCACAGCCTGGAAATGGCTGCTCGACCCGGGCGTCGGGCTCGAGCGCTCGATGCACCTGCTGGGCTGGGAGAGCTTCTCCTTCGGCTGGATCAAGGACAGCGATCTGGCCATCTACTGTGTCGTGATTGCCGCGGTATGGCAGACCACCGGCTTTGTGATGGCCATGTTCCTGGCCGGTCTGCGCGGCGTGGACACCGAACAGATCAACGCGGCCCGTGTGGACGGTGCCCGCACCTGGCAGATCTATCTGCGGATCATCATTCCCCAGCTCGGGCCGGTCTTCGTCTCGGCCTTCGTGATCCTCGCGCACATGGCCATCAAGTCCTACGACTTGATCATCGCGCTGACCAACGGCGGACCGGGCCGCTCGACCTGGCTGCCATCGGTGTTCATGTACCAGTACACGTTCACACGCAACGAGATGGCCGTGGGCGCCGCCAGCTCGGTGCTGATGCTGGGGGCGATCGCCCTGGTCGTGTTGCCCTATCTGTTCAGCGAAATGCGCAAGGTGAAGCATGGCTAACGCAGACACTATCGGCCGCTCGGTCGGCCTCGCCGGGACCTCAGCGAGCCGGTTCTCCATCGGCGTCGGGCGCATCGCGCTGTACGCGGTGCTCGCGGCGCTCGCGGTGGCGTTTCTCCTGCCCGTCTACGTGATGGTCGTGAACTCGTTCAAGCCCTTGGATGAGATCCGAACTGGCAACCTGATGTCGCTGCCACTGGGCTGGACCATCGAGCCGTGGCTGAGCGCTTGGAGCACCGCGCAGATCGGCGTGCAGCCCACCGGCTTGCGGCCGTTCTTCATCAACTCGTTCCTGTTGGTGGTGCCCGCGGTGGTGCTGTCGACGCTGATCGGGGCGCTCAACGGCTACATCCTCACGCAGTTCAAGTTTCGCGGGGCCAACCTGATGTTCGCCGCGATGCTGTTCTCGGTGTTCATCCCGTTTCAGATCGTGCTGATTCCGATGGCCAAGACCTTGGGCTTTCTCGGCCTGGCCGGCACTGTCAAAGGGCTGATCTTCGTCAACGTGGTGTATGGCATCGGCTTCACGACGCTGTTCTTCCGCAACTACTACGCGGCGTTTCCGAACGAGCTCATCCGGTCAGCTCGCATGGACGGCGCCGGGTTCTTCGGCGTGCTGATGCGCATCCTGCTGCCCAACAGCGCGCCGATCATCGTCGTGACGGTGATCTGGCAGTTCACGAACATCTGGAACGAATTCCTGTTCGGCTCCTCGTTCAGCGATTTCAGCTCCTACCCGCTGACCGTCGCATTGAACAACCTCGTGAACAGTTCGACGGGGGTCAAGGAATACAACGTCCACTTCGCCGGCGCGTTCATCGCCGCCATTCCGACGCTGGTCGTCTACCTGATCTCCGGCAAGTATTTTGTTCGCGGCCTGATGGCCGGTTCAGTCAAAGGATGAAATGGGCCACCCCCGTAGCGCCTTCGGCGATCCCCCTCAAGGGGGCGACACCAGCGGCCCGGCAAAGCCGGATCCGCGGTGTCCGCTGGAAGGCGCTGGTTCATGCATACGGATCGCGCCCCGGCGCGTGAGCAATTGAGGAGACACCATGGCAACGCTTGATCTGGTCAACGTTCAAAAGAGTTTCGGTCCCATCAAGATCCTGCACGACATCTCCATCGGCCTGACCGATGGCGAGTTCCTCGTGCTGGTGGGTCCGTCGGGTTGCGGCAAGAGCACCCTGATGAACATCATCGCCGGCCTGGAAGAGCCCTCAAGCGGTTTGCTGCGCCTGGAGGGGAAGGACATCACCCGTGTGGCGCCGGCCGACCGCAACATCTCGATGGTGTTCCAGTCGTATGCGCTGTACCCGAACATGACGGTCGCCAAGAACATCGAGTTTCCGCTGCAGATGCGCAAGGTCGAGAAGTCGCTGCGTGCTCGACGGGTGGCGGAAGTTTCGAAGCTGCTGCAGATCGAACACCTGCTCGAGCGCAAGCCGCGCCAGCTGTCGGGCGGGCAGCGCCAGCGCGTCGCGATCGGGCGCGCCCTGGCGCGTGAGCCGAAGCTCTACCTGTTCGACGAGCCGCTGTCCAACCTCGACGCGCAGCTGCGGGTGGACATGCGCACCGAAATCAAGAAGCTGCATCAGCGCCTGAAGGCCACGATCGTGTACGTGACGCACGACCAGATCGAGGCCATGACGCTCGCCACGCGCATCGCGGTGATGAAGGGCGGGGTGCTGCAGCAGCTGGGCACGCCGCACGAGGTCTACAACCGGCCCGCCAACACCTTCGTCGCCGGGTTCATGGGGTCGCCGCGCATGAA
>DASXQQ010000101.1:0-6830 GCA_036507085.1 Piscinibacter sp.
CAGATCGGCTGCTCGATCCGCGAGTTCTTCGAACGCGAAGGCGAAGCACGGTTTCGCGATATCGAGCAGTCCGTTCTCGGCGAACTGCTCGCGCGTCCCGACATGGTTCTGGCCACTGGCGGTGGCGTCGTCCTGCGTGAAGCCAACCGGCACGCGCTGCGCGCCGCGTCGACCGTCGTCTACCTGCGCTCGACGCCCGAAGAGTTGTTCCGCCGCCTGCGCCACGACACCCACCGTCCGCTGCTGCAGGTGCGCGACCCGCTGCACAAGCTGCGGGAACTGTTTACCGAGCGCGATCCCCTGTATCGCATGGCGGCGCACTTCATCATCGAGACGGGCCGGCCTTCGGTGCCGACGCTGGTCAACATGATCCTCATGCAACTTGAACTCGCCGGCCTGGTCGACCCCGCGCTCGTGCCATCGTCGGTCGAACCCCGCGGGAGCGCGCGCTGAAAACCTGGCCCGTACACTCGCGGGCATGAGTACCACGCCAATCCAACACGCGACCGTGCCCATCGACCTGGGCGAGCGCAGCTATGACATCCTGATCGGCGCGGGGCTGCTCGACGATCCGACCAGCTTCGACGGCTTGCCCGACGCCGCGTGCGCCGCCATCGTGAGCAACCCGATGGTGGCCCCCCTCTATGCGGCGCGGCTGCGCGGCGCACTCGCCAATCGTTACGCACGGGTTCTTTCGATCGAGTTGCCCGACGGCGAAGCCCACAAGGACTGGGCGTCGTTGAACACGATCTTCGACGCGCTGCTCGCCGCCGGCTGCGACCGGCGGACGCTGCTCTTCGCATTGGGCGGCGGCGTCATCGGCGACGTGGCCGGGTTTGCGGCAGCCTGCTACATGCGCGGCGTGCCGTTCGTGCAAGTGCCCACGACCTTGCTCGCCCAGGTCGATTCGTCGGTCGGCGGCAAGACTGCGATCAACCATCCGCTCGGCAAGAACATGATCGGCGCGTTCTATCAGCCGCTGCGCGTCGTCGCCGACCTGTCGACGCTCGATACCTTGCCGCCGCGCGAACTGAGTGCCGGGCTTGCCGAAGTCATCAAGTACGGACCGATCGCCGACGAGGCCTTTCTCGACTGGTTCGACTCGAACCTCGATGCCCTGCTCGCACGTGACAAGGCGGCACTGGCCCACGCGGTGCGGCGCTCCTGCGAACTCAAGGCCTGGGTCGTCGCTCAGGACGAGCGCGAATCGGGGCTTCGCGCGATCCTGAACTTCGGCCACACCTTCGGACATGCGATCGAATCGGGTCTCGGCTACGGCGAGTGGCTGCACGGCGAGGCAGTCGGCTGCGGGATGGTGATGGCCGCCGACTTGTCCGCGCGCCTGGGGATGGTCGAGGCCGCGCGAGTCGACCGGCTGACGCGGCTTGTCGAGCGGGCTGGCCTGCCGATCCACGGCCCGAGGCTCGGGGTCGAGCGCTATCTGGAACTGATGCGGCTCGACAAGAAATCGCAAGCCGGTGAGATTCGCTTTGTCTTGCTGGATGGTCCGGGACGTGCCGTCGTGCGCGGCGCACCCGACGCGCACGTTGCCCGGGTCATCGAAGCGCGCACGGCCTGAGGAACGGATGCTTCACCCGGGCGCCAGCCGACCTGAAGCCAGCCGCGGGCGGCGATACGCGGAGGCGCCGGCACCGACCCGCAACGAATTCCAGCGCGACCGCGATCGCATCGTCCACAGCACCGCCTTCCGCCGGCTCGTCTACAAGACGCAGGTCTTCCTCAACCACGAAGGCGACCTGTTCCGCACGCGGATGACGCATTCCCTCGAGGTCGCGCAAATCGGGCGCTCGATCGCGCGCAGCGTCGGCTTGCATGAAGACCTGGTCGAAGCGATCGCGCTGGCGCACGACTTGGGTCACACGCCTTTCGGACACGCGGGGCAGGATGCCCTCAACGAATGCCTGCTCGACGCCCGACCCGATGGCAATGGCTTCGAGCACAACCTGCAAAGCCTGCGGGTCGTCGACAAACTCGAGGAGCGCTACCCCGCCTTCGACGGCTTGAACCTGAGCTTCGAAACGCGCGAAGGGATCCTCAAGCACTGTTCGCGCCGCAACGCCGAACGGCTGGTGGCCGCGGAGCCGGGCGGCGTGGGCCAGCGCTTCCTCGATCGCACCCAGCCCAGCCTCGAGGCACAACTGTGCAACCTCGCCGACGAGATTGCCTACAACGCGCACGACATCGACGACGGTGTGCGCTCGGGCTTGCTGACGCTGCAGCAGCTGCGGGAGGTCGAGCTGTTCGCGAGCCTCGAGCGCGAGACCATCACCCAGTTCCCCGACTTGGCCGGGCGCCGGCTGCTGTTCGAAGTCATTCGGCGCATGCTCTCGCAACAGATTTATGACGTGATCGACCACATCGGGATCGCGCTTGCCGACGCGGCTCCGCGCAGTGCCGACGAGGTGCGTGGGCTGCCGCCGCTGGTGGCGTTCAGCGAGTCGATGCGGCGCCGCACGCTGGAATTGAAGCGCTTTCTGCGCCACAACCTCTATCGACACGCGCAGGTGATCGACACCACGGGGCGCGCGAAACAGGTGATCCGCGAACTGTTCCCCGCGTATCTGGCCAATCCGGCGGAATGGCCGGGGCGGCAGGCAGCGCATGGCGCGAACCCGCGGCGGGTGGCGGACTACATCGCCGGCATGACCGACCGCTTCGCCCTGCGCGAACACCAGCGGCTCACCGGACGAACGCTGTTCGCCCCCATGCCATGACACGTCGCCGCTCCTGAGATGGCGCGCCTCCCACGCCTGTCGCTGGGCGGTCACCCGCACCTGGTCATCCAACGCGGCTTTCCCGCGCAGCCGCTGTTCGTCGACGACGATGACCGCCGCCTCTTTCTGAGCACGCTCGCCGAGGCCGCGCGCGCCCAGCATGTGGCCGTTCATGCCTACGTGCTGCTCGACACCGAAGTCCAGCTGCTCGCAACGCCCAAGGATGAGAGCGGGATCGGCCGGATGATGCAGGCGATCGGGCGAGCCTACGTGGCCGCCTTCAACCGCCGACACGGGCGATCCGGGACCCTGTGGCAAGCCCGCTATCGAGCCTGCGTCCTCGAAGCCGAGCTCTACCTTGTCGCCTGCATGCGCCATGTCGAGTCTCGCCCGCTGCAGTTCGGGCATGCCGACATGCTCGACTATCCCTGGTCGAGCGCGGCGCACCATGTCGGACGCCAATCGCTGCCCTTCATCACCGAGCACCCGATGTACTGGCGCTTGGGCAACACGCCATTCGAGCGCGAGGCGGCATACAGATCTTCACTGGAGCGTGCGCTCACACAGCGAGAGACTCGCCAGATCGAGGAGGCTGCGTTGAAAGGTTGGGCCCTGGGCTCGGACCATTTCGTGCATGAGCTTGGAAAGCATACCGATCGACGCCTTCGTCCCTTGCCACGTGGTCGGCCAGCCCGCCGTCACGCTGGATCGGCGTGATGTTTGATATGTCCCTATTTAGTTAGAGAGGGAGCCGAGCGTCAATTTAGTGGAGTCTGACCCCATTTAATCTACTTGAGTCCCTTGGGGCGACACGGTATTCTCCGGGCTATCCCCTAGTCACACCCGGAGCGCGCCATGCAAAAGGCCGTCATGGGGGCTGCTGCCCCTGAAGAATTGCGCCATACCGTCGAACATGGTCTGTACGACCCGAGCCGCGAGCACGATGCCTGCGGCGTCGGCTTCGTCGCGCACATCAAGGGCATCAAGGCGCACTCGATCGTCGAGCAGGGCCTGAAGATCCTCGAGAACCTGGACCACCGCGGTGCGGTCGGCGCCGACAAGCTGATGGGCGACGGCGCCGGCATCCTGATCCAGATCCCCGACGACTATTTCCGCGCCGAGATGGCCGCGCTCGGCGTCGAGCTGCCGCCGTTGGGCGAGTACGGCGTGGGCATGATCTTCCTGCCGAAGGAACACGCTTCGCGCCTGGCTTGCGTGCAAGAGCTGGAGCGCGCCGTCAAGGCCGAGGGCCAGGTGCTGCTCGGCTGGCGCGACGTGCCGGTCGACACCGAGATGCCGATGTCGCCGACGGTGCGCGAGAAAGAGCCGATCATCCGGCAGATCTTCATCGGCCGCGGGCCCGACGTGATCGTGCCCGACGCGCTGGAGCGCAAGCTCTACGTGATCCGCAAGACGGCGTCGAGCGCGATCCAGGCGCTCAAGCTCACGCACAGCCGCGAGTACTACGTGCCCAGCATGAGCTGCCGCACCATCATCTACAAGGGCCTGCTGCTGGCCAACCAGGTGGGCAGCTACTACAAGGACCTGCAGGACCCGCGCGTCGTGTCGGCGCTCGCGCTCGTGCATCAGCGCTTCTCGACCAACACCTTCCCCGAGTGGCCGCTCGCGCACCCCTACCGCATGGTCGCGCACAACGGCGAGATCAACACCGTCAAGGGCCACTTCAACTGGATGCGCGCGCGCGAAGGCGTGATGAAGTCGCCGGTGCTCGGCGACGACCTGAAGAAGCTGTACCCAATCAGTTTCGAAGGCCAGTCGGACACGGCCACCTTCGACAACGCGCTCGAGCTGCTGACGATGAGCGGCTACTCGCTCGCCCACGCGGCGATGATGATGATTCCCGAAGCCTGGGAGCAGCACGCGACGATGGACGAGCGCCGCCGCGCGTTCTACGAATACCACGCCGCGATGCTCGAGCCCTGGGACGGCCCCGCGGCGATGGTGTTCACCGACGGCCGCCAGATCGGCGCCACGCTCGACCGCAACGGCCTGCGTCCGGCGCGCTACATCGTCACCGACGACGACCTGGTCGTGATGGCCTCGGAGTCCGGCGTGTTGCCGATTCCCGAGAACAAGATCGTCAAGAAGTGGCGCCTGCAGCCGGGCAAGATGTTCCTGATCGACTTCGAGCAAGGCCGCATCGTCGATGACGAGGAGCTGAAGAACCAGTTCGCCTCCGCCAAGCCGTACCGGCAGTGGATCGAAAGCGTTCGCATCAAGCTCGAAGACGTGCCGGTCGAGCCGGAGACCCGGCAATTCAGCGAGACCCTGCTCGACCGCCAGCAGGCCTTCGGCTACACGCAGGAGGACCTCAAGTTCCTGCTGAGCCCGATGGCGCAGGCCGGCGAAGAAGGCATCGGCTCGATGGGCAACGACTCGCCGCTGGCGGTGCTGTCGGACAAGAACAAGCCGCTGTACAACTACTTCAAGCAGCTGTTCGCGCAGGTGACGAACCCGCCGATCGACCCGATCCGCGAAGCGATCGTGATGTCGCTGGTGTCCTTCATCGGGCCAAAGCCGAACCTGCTCGACATCAACGCGGTGAACCCTCCCATGCGGCTCGAAGTGCCGCAGCCCATCCTCGACTTCGACGACATGGCGAGGCTGCGCAACATCGCGCGCCACACCCACGGCAAGTTCAAAAGCTACGAGCTCAACATCACCTACCCGCTTGCCTGGGGCGACGAAGGGGTCGAGGCCAAGCTCGCGTCGCTGTGCGCCGAGACGGTGGACGCGATCAAGACCGGCCACAACATCCTCATCATCAGCGACCGCAAGATGGACCGCGGCCATGTCGCGATTCCCGCGCTGCTCGCGCTGTCGGCGGTTCACCAGCACCTGGTGCGCGAAGGCTTGCGTACGACCGCGGGCCTGGTCGTCGAGACCGGGTCGGCGCGCGAAGTACACCACTTCGGCGTGCTCGCCGGCTACGGTGCCGAGGCGGTTCACCCCTACCTCGCGCTCGAAACGCTGGTCAGCCTGCACAAGGAGCTGCCGGGCGACCTGTCGGCCGACAAGGCGCTCTACAACTACGTCAAGGCGATCGGCAAGGGTCTGTCGAAGATCATGTCGAAGATGGGCGTGTCGACCTACATGTCGTATTGCGGCGCGCAGCTGTTTGAAGCCATCGGCCTGGAGAAAGGCCTGGTCGACAAGTACTTCCGCGGCACCGCGTCGCAGATCGGCGGCATCGGCGTGTTCGAGGTCGCCGAGGAAGCGATCCGCATGCACACGGCCGCGTTCGGAGGCGACCCGGTGCTCGCCGGCATGCTCGACGCCGGCGGCGAGTACGCCTGGCGCGTCCGCGGCGAGGAGCACATGTGGACGCCCGACGCGATCGCCAAGCTGCAGCATGCATCGCGCGCCAACCGCTTCGATACCTACAAGGAGTACGCACAGCTCATCAACGACCAGTCGCGCCGCCACATGACGCTGCGCGGCCTGTTCGAGTTCAGGGTCGAACCCAGCAAGGCGATTGCGCTCGACGAGGTGGAGTCGGCAGCCGAGATCGTCAAGCGCTTCGCCACCGGCGCCATGTCGCTGGGTTCCATTTCCACCGAGGCGCATGCCACGCTGGCCGTCGCCATGAACCGCATCGGCGGCAAGAGCAACACCGGCGAGGGCGGTGAAGACCCGGCGCGCTACCGCAACGAGCTCAAGGGCATCAAGATCACCGACGGCACCAAGGTCAGCGACGTGATCGGAGCCAAGGTGGTCGAGGCCGACTATGTGCTGAAGGACGGGGACAGCCTGCGCAGCAAGATCAAGCAGGTGGCGTCGGGCCGCTTCGGGGTGACGACCGAGTACCTCGTCAGCGCCGACCAGCTGCAGATCAAGATGGCGCAAGGCGCCAAGCCGGGCGAGGGCGGCCAGCTGCCTGGCGGCAAGGTCAGCGAGTACATCGGCTTCCTGCGCTATTCGGTGCCGGGGGTCGGCCTCATTTCGCCGCCGCCGCACCACGACATCTATTCGATCGAAGACCTGGCGCAGCTGATCCACGACCTGAAGAACGCCAACCCGAAGGCCGACGTCAGCGTCAAGCTGGTGTCCGAGGTCGGCGTTGGCACCATCGCC
>DASXQQ010000102.1:0-3749 GCA_036507085.1 Piscinibacter sp.
CGGCGCTGCATTCGGCATGCACGTAGTCCACCGGCATGGTGATGCGGCCGAGCATTCGCGCGTCGCCGTCGGGCGGCGGCAGGTGCCGCAGCATCGGGTCGAAACGCCAGACCCATCCTTCACCGGTCTGGCGCAGCGAGAGACGCGCCAGGTGGTCCATCAGCCAGGGCGGGCAGTCCTGCGGCGGCAGCAGGCGAAAGCGCGCGATGCCGGTCGCCTCGTCGCGATAGGGCCGCGGCGCGGGCCGGCGGTCGATCGGCGGATGCACCTCGCCGTCCAGCGTGAAGTACGAGTCCAGCACGATGGCACGACGGATCACCTCCGGCACCAGCGCGCAGGCCTGCAGCAGGCGCGAGCCGCCGAAGCTGTGGCCCACGACGACGCCCGGCGCGATGCCCGCGTCGCGCAAGACCGCTTCGATGTCCGAGACGAAGCTGTCGCTGCGGTAGTCGGCGCGCGCCTCGCTGTCGCCCATGCCGCTGAAGTCGAGCGCATAGACGCGAAAGCGTTCGGTGAAGAACGGCGCGATGAAGTCCCACCAGTGGCTGTGGCCGAGGAAGCCGTGCGCGAACAGCAGTCCGGGCTTGCCGGTGTCGCCGGCGTTCCACGACGCGTAGTGGATGCGCGTGCCGCTGGAGTCGGTGAAATGCGAGCGCCGCGGTTGACTCAGCGCCCACTCGAACCACTCGGGAGCTTGCGTCATTCAGCTGACCTGAAAGCCCCCATCCACCGCCAGCAACTGGCCGGTGATGAGCCGCGATGCCGGGCTGGCGAAGAACAGTGCGGCCATCGCGATGTCTTCGGGCTCCCCCATCTTGCCGAGCGGGATGCGGCCCGGCCCCATGATCGGCCCCTTCATCTCGACCCCCGCGGTGGATGCCGCCTTCGCCCCGGGGGTCAGCGTGCCGCCGGGCAGCACCGCGTTGACGCGGATACCGTCGGCCGCGAACTCGAGCGCGGTGGTCTTGGTGAGGCTGTTCACGCCCGCCTTCGACGCGTTGTAGGTGGCGTTGTGATAGACCACCGCCTGCATCGACGACACCGACGAGATGTTGACGATCGCGCCGCCGCTGCCTTGCGCGCGCATGCGCTTGATCGCTTCGCGCAGGCACAGGAAGGTGCCGCGCAGGTTGATGCTGTGCAGCTTGTCCCAGAAGGCGGTCTCAACCTCGAGGAAGGGCTTCTTCGGAAAGATCGCGGCGTTGTTGACCAGCACGTCGAGACTGCCGAATTCGGCGATCGCGCGGTCCATCATCGCCGCGACCTGCTCGTCCTGCGAGACGTCGGCCACGGCCGCGACGGCCTGGCCACCGGCCTCGCGGATCGCATGCGCCGTGCTTTCGGCCGCATCGGCCTGGATGTCGGCCACGACCACTTTGGCGCCGGCGCGGGCAAAGAGTTGCGCGATGGCCTGGCCGATGCCGGCGCCCGCGCCGGTGACGACGGCGGTCTTGCCCTTGAGGCTCAGCGGGCCTTCGGAAAGGTTCATGTCCATGGTGTCCTGTCTTGATGAAGTTGCGAAACGGCGCCGCGAAAATTCGTCACCGCTTGCGCATCGCGTCCCATTGCTCATCCGTCCAGTCCTGCATCGCGCGGAAGGTCGGGCCGCCCGCGCCTTGCATCCAGCGGCCGCCGTCGATGACGATCAGGTCGCCGGTGATGTAGCCCGAGCCGTCGGCCGCCAGGTAGGCATAGAGGTCGCACAGCTCCTTGTGATCCCCGAAGCGGCGCAGCGGCACGCCGCGCTCCTGCGGCTCGACCTGGCTGCCGGGCGGATACAGGCGCTCCCACGCGCCTTCGGTCGGGAACAGCCCGGGCGCGACGCAGTTCAGGCGGATGCCCTTGGGCCCCCACTCGACGGCAAGGCTGCGCGTCATCGCGAGCACGCCCGCCTTGGCCGCGGCCGATGCCGCGGTGAACGCCTGGCCGGTGATCACCGGCGCGGACACGGTGCTGATGACGTTGCCCGCACGCCCGGCCTCGATCCAGCGCCGGCCGGCCGCGATCGTGCAATAGAAGCTGCCATGCAGCACGATGCCGAGCACCGCGTCGACGGCGCGCGCCGAAAGCTTGTCGGTGCGCGCGATGAAGTTGGCGGCCGCATTGCACACCAGCACGTCGAGCGCTCCGGTATGCCAGATGGCTTCCATCATCGCCTCGACCTGATCGGCGTCGCGCACGTCGCAGCCCATCGTATCGACCTTCGCGCCGGGCAGCGCGGCGCGGAATTCGTCGGCCGTGGCGTCGAGCACCTCCTTGCGCCGGCCGCAGATGACGAGGTGCGCGCCGAGCTCGAGGTAGCGCCGTCCGATGCTCTTGCCGAGGCCCGTGCCGCCGCCGGTGATGAGGATCTTCTTGCCGGCGAGGAGATCGTTCTTGAACATGATGGGTGTCCGGTGGCGCCTGCGCGTCAGCGACCGACGAACTTCGCCGCTCGCTTGTCGGCAAAGGACTTGCGGCCCTCGGCGGCGTCTTCGGTGCCGTAGAGGAAGGTGTTCTTCGCGGTGGCGTGCGTGGCGGCGTGCATCCAGCCCTGGCCGAGGGCCAGGCGCGCGTTCTCGATGGTGGCCTGCACGGCCAGCGGCGCCTGTTCGGCGACGCGCTGCGCATAGGCCAGCGCGCGCTCGAACTGCGTGCCGGCGGGGACGACCTCCTGCACCAGGCCCAGGCGGTAGGCCTCGGCGCTGTCGAACTCGTCGCCGGTCAAGAGCCACTTCATCGCGTTGCCCCAGCCTGCGCGCTCGATGAAGCGGAAGCTGCCGCCGTAGCCGGGCATGATCCCGCGCTTGACTTCCATCTGCGAGAAGCGGCAGTTGTCGGCCGCGAAGACGACGTCGGCGGCCAGCATCAGCTCGATCGCGATCGTGAAGCAGATGCCTTGCATGGCCGCGATCACCGGCTTCTTGCGAAAGGGCTCGCGCAGCTGGCCGGGGTCGACGAGTTGCAGCGGCACATACGGCGTGCCCGACTTGCGGTACTCGGCCATCAGCGGCAGGTCGACGCCGCCGGAGAAATGATCGCCCTTCGCGTAGAGCAGGCCGACGAACAGGTCCGGCGAATTCTCCAGCCGCGTGTAGGCCTCGCCCAGCTCGCGGAACATGCGCGGCGTGAAGCCGTTGCGCTTCTCGACGCGGTCCACGCCCATCAGCAGGACGGGCCCGCGCTGCTCGACGACGATCTGCCCTTCGGGGTGTCTTTCAGTCATAGGAATTCTCCATACAGCTCGACATGGTGCTCGGTGTTGCCCCAGGTCATGTCGATTGCGGTCAAGCGCTTGAAGTAGTGTCCGCAGGCCATCTCGTCGGTCATGCCCATGCCGCCGTGCAACTGCGTCGCCTGCTGCCCCACATAGCGGCCCGAGCGGCCGGCCATCGCCTTGGCCGCGCTGGCGGCGCGGCGGCGCTGCGCGCGGTCCGGCGATTCGACATGGGCCGCGGCCATCAGTGCCAGGGCCCGCGCCTGCTCGACCGCGATGCGCATGTCGGCGGCGCGGTGCTGCAGCGCCTGGAAGCTGCCGATCGACACGCCGAACTGCCGGCGCGTGGCCAGGTGCTCGCAGGTCAGTTCGGTCAACCGGTCCATCGCCCCGACCGCTTCGGCGGCGAGCGCAGCGAGGCCCTGGTCGGTGGCCCATTCGACGAGCGCCAGCCCCTGATCGACCTCTCCGATCACCGAGCTGTCGTCGATCGCCACGCCGTCGAAGCGGACCTCGGCGGCGCGCTGGCCGTCGATGGTCGGAAAGCCCTGGA
>DASXQQ010000103.1:0-12743 GCA_036507085.1 Piscinibacter sp.
CGAGAACATGGCCTCGTTCGGCCGCAGGCGAAACGGCGCCCACGCGTTGCTGCGCGAGCGGCAGGCGACGACGCCGTCGGCCACCGCGACCCGCACCGAGCGATCGGGCCGCACTTCGAACAGGAAGCGCGTGCCTTCGACACCCGCCACGACGTTCTCGCTCGAGGCCTCGAACAGGTTCTTCACCTTGGCGAAGATGCGGCCGAACAGCACTTCGAGCGAGCCGATGCGCACCCGCGTGCGCTCGTCGAGCACGGTCTCGCCGGTATCGCGAAAGCGGATCACCGCCGCCGCCTGCGCTCCGGTCTCGACCTCATCGCCGGCCCGCAGCGCCATGCCGCGGCTGGCGCGGATCAGCCGGCCGTCGCGCCAGACGCGCACGCCGGCCGCGTCGGGGTCGCTTTGCTGCCAGCGCGGATCGGCGCCGGGCAGCTCGCGCACGACCTGTGACAGGCGCGCGAGCGGCGCGTTCGCCGGCGTGGCACAGCCCGCCAGCAGCGTCGAGGCCACCCACGCGGCGATCGCAAGACCCAGCCACCGCGATGCAGAAAAGCTCTTCATGTCGAAGGTCTCCGTAGAGGCAGGTCGCGCCGCGCCAGCCATTGGAGCGCACGCAACACGCCGTAGGCCAGCCACAGCGCGACGAGGTCGTAGCCGAGGTTGAGCAGCATGTC
Organism: Piscinibacter sp.; assembly: GCA_036507085.1. Classification (GTDB taxonomy): domain Bacteria; phylum Pseudomonadota; class Gammaproteobacteria; order Burkholderiales; family Burkholderiaceae_C; genus Albitalea. The sequence goes on from DASXQQ010000103.1 coordinate 675, forward strand.
TTGGGTGGCGAGCCACCAGCCGAGCGCGCAGGCAGCGAGCGTCAATGCCAGCAGCGCGAGCCGGCGCACCCATGCCGGCTGGTTGAACAGCAGCAGCGAGGCGAGCGCGCCGGCGAGGCCGGCCGCCGCCGAAGTCCAGACCTGGCGGTCGACCGTGGGCTGGCGCGGCACCCTCCCGCTCGCCAGCGCAGCGATCGCATCGGCCTGCAGCTCGACACCGAACACCTTGCGCGGGGTGAAACCGTCGAACACGGTGTGGACGTCGCTGTTGGAGGCGTCGTTGGCGAGCGCCGTCTGGCCGACCAGCACGATGCGCCCGGCAAACAGCGCGTCGGCGGCGGCGTCGGCCTCCAGCGCGTCGGCGTACGACAGGCTGCGCTGTGGCGCGCGCCAGCGGCCGGGCGGCGCGATGCGCAGCAACAGCGTCGCGAGCTCGTCACCGGGTTGGCTGGTGCGACACAGCGGCGACTCCAGGCGTTGGCGCTGCAGTGCGCTGTAGCGCAGCGGCTCGGCGCGCGGCGCGCCGTCGAAACCGAGCTCGCGGCGTCCGAGATCGACGCCGTTCAGTCGCTCGCCGACGCTGGCCGCGAGCGCGAGCGAGGGCGTGTCGGCCGGCAGGCGCTCGCCGCGCCGGCGCTGGCCCTGCGCGTCGAGCGGCCGCAACACCGCGAGCGGCGAGGCCCAGACCGCGTTGCCGCCGCGTGGCAGCAGGCACAGCGCGCCCCAGGCAGCCGCCGCGCGCAGCGGCTCGACGAGCGTCGGCACCCCGGCCCGGGCTTCGCGGGCGCCGAACACGACCCGCATCGGCGGCACGCGCTGCATCGCGCGGCGCGCCGCGTCGGCGAGGGCGGCGTCGGCATCGGTGTCGCGCTCGAAGAAGAGGTCGAACGCGACCGCGCGCGCGCCGGCATGCGCGGCGCGCTCGATCAGCCGCGCATGGTCGCGCCGCCAGTCGACCGCATGCGCGCGGTCGAACGCACGCCCGCGCCGGCGTTCGCTGGCCGCGTCGAGCGTGACCAGCAGCACCGGCTCGCCCGCGGGCGGCGGCGCCGCGGCCAGCAGCAGGCGCAGCGCGTGGGTGTCGAGGTTCAGCAGGTCGAGCAGGCCAACCCAGGCGGCGAGCGCGAACGCAAATGCCGCGAACGGCGCCAGCAGCGCCCAGCCGGTGGCGCCGAACAACAGCCGGCGCAGGTGGTCGAGTTCGATGCGCACGGTGCCGCGAGAGCGGCCGCGCAACTCGTCGATCAGTGCATCGAAGTCGTTGTCGAACGACCCGTCGCGCAGCGGCGCCATGTTGAGCGTGGCCAGCCCGCGCAGCGCCTCGGGCAGCTGGGCCGCGCTCGGTGCTTCGGCGCCGCCGATCAGCACCGGCACGATGCGCTTGGACGCCGCCAGCGCGCTGAGCAGCTCGAAGCGCACCGGGTCGTCGTCCTGGTCGAGGCGGCGGCCGCGCTCGTTGGCGGTCACCAGCCACTGCGCGCCGATCACCGCCACCACCACGTCGGCGTCGGCGATGCGTTCGCGAACGATGCGCTGGAAGTCGTCGCCGAAGGGAATGCTCGCCGAATCGAGGAACACCCGTTCGCGGCCGAACTGCCAAGCCAGCCAGGCGAAGAGCCGGCCCGCGCTCGCCTCGGCGTCGCTGCGGCGGTAGCTGATGAACAGGCGCGGGCGGTGGAACATGAGCCCGTACCATAGGCGCGCCTCCGCGACGCGGCAATCGTGCATCCTAGGGACGCATCCCGCACAATCCGCCTTCAACAATGACACTCACCGAGCTTCGCTACATCGTCGCCGTCGCCCGCGAGAAGCACTTCGGGCGCGCTGCCGAGGCCTGCTTCGTCTCGCAGCCGACCTTGAGCGTCGCAATCAAGAAGCTCGAGGAAGAGCTCGACGTGAAGCTGTTCGAGCGCGGCAGCAACGAGGTCAGCGTGACGCCGCTGGGCGAAGACATCGTGCGCCAGGCGCAGTCGGTGATCGAGCAGGCGGCCGGCATCAAGGAGATCGCCAAGCGCGGCAAGGACCCGGTGTCGGGGCCGCTGCGCCTGGGCATCATCTACACCATCGGCCCCTACCTGCTGCCCGACTTGGTGAAGCAGGCGATCGATCGCGTGCCGCAGATGCCGCTGATCCTGCAGGAGAACTTCACCGTCAAGCTGCTCGACATGCTGCGCACCGGCGAGCTCGACGCGGCCATCATGGCCGAGCCGTTTCCCGACACCGGCCTCGCCGTCGCACCGCTGTACGACGAGCCGTTCATGGTCGCGCTGCCGAGGACGCACGCACTGGCCAAGCGAAAGCGCATCAGCGCCGAGGAGCTCAAGCGCGAGACCATGCTGCTGCTCGGCACCGGCCACTGCTTTCGCGACCATGTGCTCGAGGTCTGCCCCGAGTACGCGCGCTTTTCGAGCGACGCCGAGGGCATCCGCAAGAGTTTCGAGGGCTCGTCGCTGGAGACCATCAAGTACATGGTCGCGTCGGGCATGGGGGTGACGGTGGTGCCGCAGCTGAGCGTTCCGAAAGAGGCGCAAGCGCATGTGACTTATGTACCGTTCGCCCCACCGGTGCCGACGCGTCGCGTGGTGCTGGCCTGGCGGCGAACCTTCACCCGCTATGAGGCGATCGCCGCCTTGCGCAACGCGATCTACGCCTGTGAACTGTCGGGGGTGAAGCGGCTGACGGCCTGAGGGCTCGCGCCGTAACGAGGCACCTGCGCAGTTGTGCAGTGAAGGCGCGAGGTTAGCCGCCTGCGCTGCACACTTGCAGAGGTGCTTCGCTCCGGCGGCTATCGCCACGATGGCGGCAAGTGATTGGGCGCAGCGGCGCTTGGCCCATAGACTGAAATCAGGTCCACTCTCAGGAGCACACCATGGCAAACACCTCGAACCGCGCACCGGCGATCCACATCGGCATCAGCGACAAGGATCGCGTCGCGATCGCCGACGGGCTGAGCCACTTGCTGGCCGACACCTACACGCTGTACCTGACGACGCACAATTTCCACTGGAACGTGACCGGGCCGATGTTCAACACCCTGCATGCGATGTTCATGGCGCAATACACCGAGCTGTGGAACGCGGTCGACCCGATTGCCGAGCGGATCCGCTCGCTCGGCCATACGGCCCCGGGCTCGTATGCGCAGTTCGGCGCGATGGCCTCGATCCCCGATGCGCCGGCCTCGCCACCGGCCGCGCTCGCGATGGTGCGCATCCTGGTCGAAGGCCACGAGGCGGTGGCGCGCACCGCGCGCGGTATCTTCCCGCTGGCCGACCGCGCCGGTGACCAGCCGAGCGCCGACCTGTTGACGCAGCGCCTCGCGGTGCACGAGAAGACGGCCTGGATGCTGCGCAGCCTGCTCGAGGAATAAGAACCACCCGCCATGAAGATCGCCATCCTCACCTTCGACGGATTCAACGAACTCGACTCCTTCATCGCCCTCGGCCTGCTCAACCGGCTCAAACCGCTGGGCTGGAAGGCCGAGATCGCGAGCCCGAGCGCGCAGGTGACGTCGATGAACGGGGTGACGGTGAAGGCGCAGCAGCCGCTCGAGTTCGCCAACCGCGCCGACGCGGTGATCTTCGGCAGCGGCATCTACACCCGCGCGATCGCCGACAACAGCGCGCTGCTCGACCGCTTGCAGCTCGACCCGCTGCGCCAGCTGATCGGCGCGCAATGCTCGGGCACCTTGCTGCTGGCGCGGCTGGGGCTGCTGGCCGACATGCCGGCCTGCACCGACCTCACGACCAAGCCCTGGGTCGTCGAAGCCGGGGTGCGGGTGGTCGACGTGCCCTTCCACGCGCGCGGACCGATCGCCACCGCCGGCGGCTGCCTCGCATCGCAGTACCTCGCCGCCTGGATGATGGCAAGCCGCGCCGGCATCGACGCGACAACGAACGCGCTGCTCTACGCGGCGCCGGTGGGCGAGAAGGAAGCGTACGTCGAGCGCTTGCTGAACGTGGTGCGGCCGTTCGTGCTGGAGTCGTAATCACTCCAGTTCATCGATGTGGCGCGGCCAGCTCGCCTTCAGCAGCCGCGACAGTGCGCGGTCGGCGAGCAGCTTGCCACCGGTCTGGCAGCGCGCGCAGTAGTTCGTCTCGTTGTCGGCGTAGACGATGCGCTGCACCGGCGCGCCGCACACCGGGCAGGGCAGGCCGTGGCGGCCGTGCACCGCCATCTCGGGGCGAAACGCGGTGACCTGGTCGGGCCAGTTGCCGCTGCGCACAGCGTCGGCGCGCAGGCGCTCGGTCCATTCGGCGAGCACGGCGCGGGTCGCGTCGAACAGCTGATGCGTTTGCTCCGCGCTCAATGAACGCGTCAGCGCGACCGGCGAGAGCCGGGCACGGTGCAGGATCTCGTCGGAGTAGGCGTTGCCGATGCCGCTGAAAAGCCGCGGGTCGGTCAGCGAACGCTTGAGCGTGTGGCTCTCGGTTGTCAGCCGCTGCGTGAAGCTCGCGAGGTCGCAGCCCAGCACATCGATGCCGCCGGGGTCCATGGCCGCGAGCGCGGTGCGGCCGGCGACCAGGTGCAAGGACGCGCGGCGCTTGCTGCCGGCTTCGGTGAGCACCAGCGTGCCCCCGTCGAACTCGAAGGTCGCGAGGGCGATGCGGCCCGGCGGCTTCGCGCCGGCGCCCAGCCAACGCAAGCGGCCGGCGATCATCAGGTGGATCACGAGGAAGAGCTCGCCGTCGAGCGCCAGCACGACGCGCTTGCCGAGCCGCTCGACGCCGACGACGCGCCGTCCTTCGGCCTGCGCGATCGGCGGCAGCGCGGTGCGCAGCAGAAACGGGTTGAGCACGCGCACGCGCTGCAGCATGCTGCCCCGCACCTTGGCCTGCAGGCTCTCGGCGTAGACGGTGATGTCGGGCAATTCCGGCATCGCGGCAGTGTGCCACCCACCGCCGATAATCACGGGTTTCCACGAGGCGGCCCGATTTCCGCATGCCCATGTCCGACCTGACCCCGCAAGTGCGCCGCCGCCGCACCTTCGCCATCATTTCCCACCCCGACGCGGGCAAGACGACGCTGACCGAGAAGCTGCTGCTGTTCTCCGGCGCGATCCAGATCGCCGGCAGCGTGAAGGCGCGCAAGGCATCCCGCCACGCGACATCCGACTGGATGGAAATCGAGAAGCAGCGCGGCATCTCGGTCGCGAGCTCGGTGATGCAGATGGAATACCGCGACTGCGTCATCAACCTGCTCGACACCCCCGGCCACCAGGACTTTTCCGAAGACACCTACCGCGTGCTGACCGCGGTCGACGCCGCGCTGATGGTGATCGACGCGGCCAACGGCGTCGAGCCGCAGACGCGCCGGCTGCTGCAGGTCTGCCGCGCCCGCAACACGCCGATCCTCACCTTCGTCAACAAGATGGACCGCGAGGTGCAGGAGCCGCTCGAGCTGATGGACGAGATCGAGCGCGAGCTCGGCATGAGCGTCGTGCCCTTCACCTGGCCGGTCGGCATGGGCAAGGCCTTCCACGGCGTGATGGACCTGCGCGCCGAGCAGATGCGGGTGTTCATGCCGGGCGAGGACCGCAAGGGCCAGGACGACGAGATCCTGCTCGGCCTGGACAACCCGGTCTACGCCGAGCGCTTCGGCGCCGAGTACGAGCATGCGAAGCACGACATCGAGCTCGTCCGTGACGCGGCGCCCCGCTTCGACGAGGCGCAGTTTCTCGCCGGCCACCAGACGCCGATGTTCTTCGGCTCGGCGATCAACAACTTCGGCGTGCGCGAGGTGCTCGACGCGCTGGTGGACCTGGCGCCGTCACCGGGCCCGCGCCAGGCGATCCAGCGCGAAGTCGCGCCCGACGAGGCCAAGTTCAGCGGCGTGGTGTTCAAGATCCAGGCCAACATGGACCCGGCCCACCGCGACCGCATCGCCTTCGTTCGGGTGGCCAGCGGCCACTTCAATCGCGGCATGCGATTGAAGGTGGTGCGCTCGGGCAAGGAGCTGCGACCGAACACGGTGGTGAGCTTCCTGTCGCAACGGCGCGAGCTGCTCGACGAGGCCTTTGCCGGCGACATCATCGGCATCCCGAACCACGGCGTGCTGCAGCTCGGCGACACCCTGACCGAAGGCGAGGCGCTGCAGTTCACCGGCCTGCCGTTCTTCGCGCCGGAAATGTTTCGCAGCGTCGAGGTGGCCGATCCGCTGCGCACCAAGCAGTTGCGCGCCGGACTGACGCAGCTCGGCGAAGAGGGTGCGATCCAGGTCTTCCGACCGGTGGCGGGCTCGGTGCTGCTGCTCGGCGCCGTCGGCCAGCTGCAGTTCGAAGTGGTCGCGCACCGGCTCGAGCACGAATACGGGGTGAAGGCGCGGATCCAGCCGTCGCGCTTCCAGGTCGCGCGCTGGGTGACCTGCGACGACGCCAACGAACTGAAGCGTTTCATCGACGCCAATTCGCACCGCGTCGCGCACGACGCGGTCGACGCGCCGACGGTGCTGGTCGAGTACGCACCGGAGCTGCGCGCGATCGAGAGCAACTGGCCGAAGATCAAGTTCCACGCGCTGCGCGAGCACGCCGGGCTGGTGTTCCAGCGCCGCATGGGCGATTGATTCAAATGTCGATCGCGACCGTCAAGCGGTCGTCGTCGTGCAACATCAAGGCCTGGGTGGCGGTCACCTTGCTGACCCAAGTCTGCGCCGGCACGCTGGCGTTCAACGAGAGGGATTGCGGCGCCAGCACCGCGCCGCACAGGCCATCGGGCCGGCGCACCGAGGCATAGCGGATCCACGCCACGCCGTGGCCGCGCGCCGCGGCGGCGAGCGCCTGGCAGGCGCTGTAGTCGAACCGGTGTTGCCACGCCGCCGCCGAGGCTTTCCACGGAGCGCGGGTGAGGTCGATCGCGCTGCCGTGCACGCGCGCCTGGAAGAAGGTGTGTTCGGTGACGAGCTCGCCGTCACGCAGGCCGGCACTGTCGACGAGGAATCGCCAGCGCCAGTAGGCGACCTCGCTGCAGGCGGTGTGCAGCTCGTGCGCGCCGTACCAGAGCCCTGGCTCGCCGGGCCGGCGAAAGCGCGACGGGTGCGGCGAGCGGTAGCGAAACGGCGTGTTCAGCAGATGATGCAGATCCTTTGCCGCGGGCGGCAACGGCGGCTTGCTCGCTTCGAGGATGCGCTCGAGCTCGGCCTGCTCGGCGAGCGTGTCCACCAGCCGCATCGTCGCGACACGGTGTTGCGCTTCGACGCCGCGCCACAACAGCGCGGTCGCCGCCTTGACGCCCGACGCGAACCAGGCGCTCTGCCAGACCGGCTTCACAGCGGCGCGCGCATGCCGTCGACGTAGGCGAGCGTCAGCACCAATCCTTCGGCCTTCTGGATCAGCTCGGCCGGCGTGCCGTTGAGCGCGTCGTTGGGGCTGCGCATCCAGGCGAGGCGCCGCGATTCGTCGTTGCCGACCAGCGCATCGAGCGAGCGGAACAGCCGCACCAGCAGCGCCGCCAGCTCGCCCGCTTTGGTCTGCGGCGGCAAGGGCCGCTCGCCGCGGACGATGCGCGACACCGTGGCCTCGCTCGCGCCGATGACCTTCGCGAGCAGGGCGCCGTTCAAGCCGAGCAGCGCCGCGGCGCGCGCGGTCGCCTTGGCGAGCACGACGCCGGCGTCGACGGCCGGGCGCGGCGCGGGAGCGAGGCGGGAGGGTCTGGGCATGGTGTGCACCGTGGGCAGCGTTTCTTTCATTGGAAAGAATACGCTGCATTTCAATCATTGGCAATGCGACCCGTCGGGCTGACAATCGAGGCATGAGCGCTTCGTCCGCCCCCGCCGCGCCTTCGCGCTTCAGCCTGTACCTGAACCTGATTCGCTGGGACCGCCCGGCCGGCAGCTACCTGCTGCTGTGGCCGACGCTGTCGGCGCTGTGGATCGCGGCCGACGGCTTTCCCGGCTGGCACTTGCTGATCGTCTTCGCCGTGGGCACCTTCCTGATGCGCAGCGCCGGGTGCTGCATCAACGACGTCGCCGACCGCGAGTTCGACCGCCACGTGAAGCGCACCGAACTGCGCCCGGTGACCAGCGGCGCGGTGTCGGTGCGCGAGGCGTTGACGCTGGGCGCGGTGCTCGCGCTCGTCGCGTTTGCGCTGGTGCTGACGACGAACCCGCCGACGATCCTCTTGTCCTTCGTCGCGCTGGCGATCGCCGTCGTCTACCCCTACACCAAGCGCTTCTTCTCGATGCCGCAGGCGGTGCTGGGCATCGCCTTCAGCTTCGGCGTGCCGATGGCCTTCGCCGCGGTGCTCGGTGGCGCCGAATGGACGCTCGCGGCGATCAACGCCGCGGTGCCGCCGCACGCCTGGTGGCTGATGCTCGGCAACCTGTTCTGGGTGCTCGCCTACGACACCGAGTACGCGATGGTCGACCGCGACGACGACCTGAAGATCGGCATCCAGACCTCGGCAATCACGCTCGGCCGCTGGGACGTGGCCGGTGTGATGCTTTGCTACGCGCTGTTCATCGCGATCTGGGCGCTGACCGGCCGCCGCCTGGGCCTCGGCTGGCCCTACGAGAGCGGGCTCGCGGTGGCGGCGCTGATCGCCGCCTGGCACTACACGCTGATTCGCGCCCGCTCGCGCGAAGGTTGCTTTCGCGCCTTCCGGCTCAACCACTGGATCGGCTTCGCGGTGTTCGCCGGGGTCGTGGTCAGCCTGGCGCTGCTGCACTAGCCCTCAGGTTCAGGGGTACAGGCCGCGCTCCTCGCGCGCCATCAGGATGCGCTCGCAGGCGACCGCGAAGGTCGCGGTGCGCAGCGTGATCTTGTGGTGGTCGGCGGTGTCCCAGATCTTCTTGAGCGCGTCGACCATGATCTTGTCCAGCCGCACGTTGATCTCGTCCTCGCTCCAGAAGAAGCTGGAGAAGTCCTGCACCCATTCGAAGTAACTCACCGTCACGCCACCGGCGTTGCAGATCACGTCGGGGACGACGAGGATGCCGCGGTCCTGCAGCACGTCGTCGGCCTCGGGCAGGGTCGGGCCGTTGGCGCCTTCGAGCACCAGTTTCGCCTTGGTGCGGTTCGCGCGCTCCACGGTGATCTGGCCTTCGAGCGCGGCCGGAATCAGGATGTCGCAGTCGACGTCCCAGAAGGCCTCGTCGCTGATGCGGTCGGCGTCGCGGAAGTTGCCGACGCCGCCATCGCGGTGCAGCGTGTCGATCAGCGCGGCCATGTCGAAGCCGTTGCGGTTGATGAGGCTGCCGGTGTGGTCCTGCACCGCGACGATCTTCGCGCCGGCGCCGACGAAGAGCTCGGCCGCGGCGCTGCCGACGTTGCCGAAGCCCTGCACCGCCACGCGCGCGCCGTCGAGCTTCAAGCCGATGCGGCGCGCCGCCTCGCGGCCGGTGACGAACACGCCGCGGCCGGTGGCCTTCACGCGGCCGAGCGAGCCGCCGAGGTGGATCGGCTTGCCGGTGACGACGCCGGTCGAGGTCGAGCCGGTGTTCATCGAGTAGGTGTCCATCATCCACGCCATGATCTGCGGGTTGGTGTTCACGTCGGGCGCGGGGATGTCGCGCTGCGGTCCGATGACGATACCGATCTCGCTGGTGTAGCGGCGCGTCATGCGCTCGAGTTCCTTGTTCGACAGCAGCTTCGGGTCGACGCGGATACCGCCCTTGGCACCGCCGTAGGGCAGGCCGACACCGGCGTTCTTGATCGTCATCCAGGCCGACAGCGCCATCACCTCTTCGAGGTTCACATCGGGGTGGTAGCGCACACCGCCCTTGCCGGGCCCGCGCGACAGGTTGTGCTGCACCCGATAGCCCTCGAAGTGGCGCACCGTGCCGTCGTCCATTTCGATCGGCACGTCGACGATCAGCGCGCGCTTCGGCCGCTTCAGCGTTTCCGCCCAGCGCGCCAGCGGCCCGAGGTAGGGCAGCACGCGGTCGACTTGCGCGAGATAGGTGTGCCACGGACTGGTGGCCGAGGGGGTGACGTAGGAGAGGTAACTCATGGGGCGTGTCGCTTCGCGGTGGTGGTCGTGCGGCGAGACTGTAGGCGCGGGCGCGCCGAGTTTTTCACCATTCGCCATGCCGGCTTTGCATGGCATGCGCCGGGCCGCGCATGGCCGCACGTGCGCCCTCAGGTCAGATCACGCGCGGCCGAATTCGTCGCCGAGTTCGCGGGCGCGCTGCTGCGCCGCCTTGAGTGCCTTGACGAACGCGGCCTTGACGCCATCGGCCTCGAGCGCGCTCAGCGCCGCGTAGGTCGTGCCGCCTTTCGAGGTGACGCGCTCGCGCAGGACTTCAGGTGGCTCGTCCGATGCCGCAGCGAGCGAGGTGGCGCCGCTGAAGGTCGCGAGCGCGAGCCGCTTGCCTTGCTCGGCGGACAGACCCATCTCGCGCGCGGCCTGCATCATGGCTTCGACGAAATAAAACACATAGGCCGGACCCGACCCTGAGAGCGCGGTCACCGCGTCGAGGTCTTCTTCGCGCTCGACCCACAAGGTTTGGCCGGTCGGTGCGAGCACCTGTTCGACCGTGGCACGTTCAGCGGCCGTCACCGCATCGCGCGCGAACAGCCCGGAGATGCCCTGGCCGATCAGCGCCGGCGTGTTCGGCATCGCGCGCACCACCCGCTGCGTGCCGCTGGCGCGCGCGATCGCGTCGCTGCGGATGCCGGCCATCACGCTGAGCTGCAGCGCGCCGCCGACATGGGGTTGGCACGGCGCCGCCGCGGCCTGGAAGAACTGCGGCTTGACGGCCCAGACCACGAGCGCTGCGTTCGCCAGCGACGCGTCAGCCGCCGCCAGCGTGCGCACGCCGAAATCGGCGCGCAGCTTCTCGCGCTGCGCGTCGCCGGGGTCCACGACGACGATCGATGCCGCGTCGCGGCCGCTCTTGCGCAGCCCGCCGATGATGGCGCTGGCCATGTTGCCGCCGCCAATGAATGCAATCGTGTTCATGGCCCGAGTGTACGAAGCCGCCTCAGTGCAAACCTGCCAACAGCGCCGCATTGCCGCCGGCCGCCGCGGTGTTGATCGTCAGCGTCTGCTCGGCGCAGAAGCGGTACAGGTAGTGCGGGCCGCCGGCCTTCGGGCCGGTGCCGCTCAAGCCTTCACCGCCGAAGGGCTGAACACCGACCACCGCGCCGATCATGTTGCGGTTGACGTAGACGTTGCCGATGCGCGCGGCGTGCGCCAGGCGCAGTGCGCGGCTGTCGATGCGGGTCTGGATGCCGAGCGTGAGGCCGTAGCCGAGCGCGTTGACCTGCGCAATGACGGCATCGACATCGCCGCCCCAGCGCACGACGTGCAGCACCGGGCCGAAGATCTCCTGCTTCACGTCGGCGATGCGCGGCAGCTCGAAGGCGATCGGGCCGACGATGTGGGTGCCGTCGCGTTCGCGCGGCGCGCTCGCCTCGCCGATCAGACGCGCCTCCTTGCGCAGCCGCGCCACATGGCCGGCAATGCCGTCGAAGGCCTCGGCGTCGATCACCGGCCCCACATCGGTCGCGAGCCGCGCCGGGTCGCCGACATTCAACTCCTTCAACGCCCCGCGGATCATCTCGATCACGCCATCGGCCACGCTCTCGTGCACGCACAGCAGGCGCAACGCCGAGCAGCGCTGGCCGGCCGAGCGGAAGGCGCTTTGCACCACCGCGTCGACCACCTGCTCGGGCAGCGCGGTCGAGTCGACGACCATCGCGTTGATGCCGCCGGTCTCGGCGATCAGCGCGGCGATCGGCCCGTCCTTCGCAGCCAGCGTGCGGTTGATGATCTTCGCGACGGCGGTCGAGCCGGTGAAGCACACGCCCGCGGTGCGCGCGTCGGCAACGAGTGCCGCGCCGACGGTCTCGCCGGCGCCGTGCAGCATCGCGAGCGCGTCGCCCGGCACCCCGGCCTCGTGCAGCAGGCCGACCATGCGGCGCGCGACCGCCGGTGTTTGCTCGGCCGGCTTGGCGGCCACGCTGTTGCCGGCGACCAGCGCCGCCGCCACCTGGCCGGCGAAGATCGCGAGCGGGAAGTTCCACGGGCTGATGCAGACGAAGACGCCGCGCCCGTGCAGGTGCAGCTCGTTGCTCTCGCCGGTGGGGCCGGGCAGCGTCTGCGTTGCGAGGCGCGCCTCGGCCTGGTCGGCGTA
>DASXQQ010000104.1:0-85416 GCA_036507085.1 Piscinibacter sp.
GATCGCGGCGAACACGCTGTGCGACATGCGAGGTGTTGCCGGGCGCAAGGCCGGCTTGTCAAACAAGCTGGAGCCCCTCTCGCGGAGAGGGGCTGGGGTGAGTGGTCCAACATGCTGGAGCCCCCTCTCGGAGGGGGCGCGGGGGAGCTGTGTGGTAAGTCATGCCGTCCGAAGGACGGCTCAGCACGGGTGGCAGGAATCTTCCTTCTCAGGCCGTTGAACGCGCACCCTCGCCGAAGGAATACACCAGCCGCCGCGGACAACCCGCCTCACCCTGAAAGGACGCACCATGCAAAAGTCGAGACCCGCGATTGCGGCATGCCTTGTCTTGTTCGCGCTGCCCGCCTGGTCGGAGGGCGGCGGGGGCGGCGGAGGGGGCGGCGGCGTGGTCGACATCGTGCCGGCCGATCCGGACTACGTGGCCGGCGAGCAGGCCGTCAAGAAACAGGATTGGCCCGAAGCGCTCGCCCGCATGAACGCGGTGGTCCAGCGCGACCCGAAGAACGCCGATGCATGGAACTACATGGGCTACGCCTATCGGCACCTGGGCGACATGGACAACTCGTTCAAGTATTACCAGCGCGCCTTGCAGATCAGGCCCAAGCACCGGGGCGCGCACGAATACATGGGCGAGGCCTATCTGCAGGTCGGCCAGCTCGCGCCGGCCGAGGAACACCTGAAGGCGCTCGACAAGATCTGCTGGCTGCCCTGCGAGGAGTACCGCGACCTGAAGAAAAAGATCGAGAACTACAAGCGCGATCACCCAAACTGACACTCGGCGTCCATCCCCGCGCCGGCGGGGATGACATCGTCGTGGGCGCTACGATCGCCGCGAATGAACGCCGCCTCGTTGCCGCCGCGCTATGCCGCGATGGCGCTGGTCGATGCAGCGCAGCATCGGCTGCAGCCTATCGAATGCACCCACGCGCCGCTGCGCTCCGGCGAACAGCGGCTGCGCGTTCGCGCCTGCGGCGTGTGCCGCACCGACCTGCACATCGTCGACGGCGACCTCGCCACCCCAGCGCTGCCGCGCGTGCCCGGCCACGAGATCGTCGGCAGCGTCGTCGAACTCGGCCCCGACTGCCGGCGCTTTCGCGTCGGCGACCGCGTCGGTGTTCCCTGGCTGCACGGCACCTGCACGCACTGCGGCTACTGCCGCAGCGGCCGCGAAAACCTCTGTGAGTCCGCGGTCTTCACCGGCTGGACAGTGGACGGCGGCTACGCCGAATACGCGGTGGCACACGAGGACTACAGCTTCGTGATTCCCGCGGGCTACAGCGACGAGCAGGCGGCCCCGCTGCTGTGCGCCGGCCTGATCGGCTACCGGGCGCTCGGCATGCTGCCCGGCGCGTCGGCGGTCGGCCTCTACGGTTTCGGCGCCGCCGGCCACCTGATCGCGCAGGTCGCGCTCGCCCAAGGCCGGCATGTGTTCGCCTTCACCCGCCCCGGCGACGCGGCGGCGCAGGCGCTGGCACGCTCGCTCGGGGTCGGCTGGGCCGGCGATTCGACCCAGGCGCCACCGCAGCCACTGGACGGCGCGATCCTGTTCGCCCCGACCGGCACGCTGGTGCCCGCCGCGCTGCAGCAGATCGTGCCCGGCGGCACCGTCGTCTGCGCCGGCATCCACATGAGCGACATCCCGTCCTTCCCCTACCGCTGGCTGTGGAAGGAACGCTGTGTGCGCTCGGTCGCGAACCTCACGCGCCGCGACGGCCGCGAGTTCTTTGCTTTCGCGGCGACCCACCCGCTGTCGCTCAGCACGACGAGCTACGCCCTGGCCGATGCCAACACGGCGCTGGCCGACCTGCGCAGCGGGCGCATCACCGGGGCGGCGGTGCTGCGCTGCTAAAAATCGGTCAAGCTCGACTGGAGATACCCCATGCCGCTTCACGTCAACGCCGGCGACCTGAGCGTCGCCTACCTCGAAGCAGGCGACCCGGCGGGGCCGCCGGTCGTGCTGCTGCACGGCTTCCCGTACGACATTCATGCCTACGACGAAGTGGCAGCGCGCCTGGCCGACGCAGGCGCGCGCGTGATCGTCCCCTGGCTGCGCGGTTTCGGCCCGACTCGTTTCCTCGACGCGGCCACAGCGCGCTCCGGACAGCAGGCGGCGCTGGCGCGCGATCTGCTGACGCTGCTGGACGCGCTGCGCATCGCACGCGCCACCTTGGCCGGCTACGACTGGGGCGGCCGCGCCGCCTGCATCGTGGCGGCGCTGTGGCCGCAACGCGTCCAGGGCCTGGTGTCGGTCAACGGCTACAACGTGCAGGACATCGCGCGCGCCCGCGAGCCGCTGTCGCCCGAGAACGAGCAGCGCCTGTGGTACCAGTATTACTTCCACGGCGAGCGCGGCCGGGCCGGGCTGGCGCAGGATCGCCGGGCCTTCTGCCGGCTGCTGTGGCGTCTGTGGTCGCCGACCTGGGCCTTCGACGACGCCACCTACGAGCGCAGCGCGGCAGCCTTCGATCACCCCGACTTCGTCGACGTGGTGATCCATTCCTACCGCCACCGCTTCGGCCTGGTGCCGGGCGACCCGGCGCTCGAGCCGATCGAGCAACGCCTGGCGGCGCAGCCGTCGATCACGGTCCCGAGCATCACGCTCGATGGTGCCGACGACGGCGTGATGCCGATCGGCGGCACCGCCCACCATGCGCGGCACTTCAGCGGCGGCCACGAACACCGCGTGGTGCCGGGCGCGGGACACAACCTGCCGCAGGAAGCACCGCAGGCGTTCGCGCAGGCGGTGCAGGCTGTACTGTCGATGCGCTAGCGGCATTCAGCGGCTCACTCTATGCGGTCGGTCGTCGCCGCCGATTCGGCCCGCTCCAGCCTGGCCTTCTGCCACCATGCGAGCAGCTCGTCGAATCGGCCGTCGAAGCCGCGCTGAAGCAGCGCTTCGTAGACCACTGAGCAATGAGCTGCGGTGCCGAAATCGAGCACGACACGCGACGCCAGGCGGTCGCACTCGAGGTAGTAGACCTTGAGTTCGGCGACGGACGGCTGCGAAGGATAGGTGACGTCGAGCGGCGTGGCGAAAGCCGGTGCGGCGATCGCCACCAGCGCCAAGGCACGCAATGGAAAGGAAGTCATGCGAGTCTCCAGTTGCAGGGTTGAAGGACAGTTCGACTCTGCGCACGCCGGGGCCGCGTGTCCTTAGGGGGCCCAAGAAGATCAAAAGCGATCAAAACGCTGGTCGCGACGAGGCGCGCGTACCATGGCTTCCCACGGCGCGAGGAGCGGAACGTGTCGACCAGACACCGGTTCGGTCCCTACGAAATTCGACCCACCGAGCGGCGGCTGCTGAAAGACGGCCGTGCGCTGGCGCTGGGCGCGCGCGCGTTCGACGTGCTGATGGCGCTGATCGAGCGGCGCGACCGGCTGGTCACGAAAGCCGAACTGCTCGATGCCGTCTGGCCCGACGTGGTCGTCGAAGAAGCCAACGTGCAGGTTCAGGTGTCGAGCCTGCGCAAGCTGCTCGGCTCACGCGCGATCGCCACGATCCCCGGGCGCGGCTACCAGTTCTCGGTGCCGCTCGACTCGGATGACGTGGCCGCCACCGCGGCCGGCGCCGCCCGTGCGGCGCGGCCCAGTACGGCTGCGCCGACCAACCTGCCCGGCTCGACCGATGCGCTGATCGGGCGCGAGGACGACGTCGCCTGGCTCACCGCGGCGATGGCGCAGCATCGCCTCGTCACCGTGCTCGGACCCGGCGGCATCGGCAAGACACGGGTCGCGCAGGAAGCCGCGCGACGCCAGGTCGGGTTGCCGGCCCACGGCGTGTGGTGGGTCGACCTGGCACCGCTGTCGAACGTGCAGCACATGGTCACCGCCATCGCCAACGCGGCGCACCTGCAGCTCGGCGATGGCAGCGGCGACCCGCTCGAGCTGCTGTTGCACTCGCTGGCCCATCATGAGCTGCTGCTGGTGCTGGACAACTGCGAGCGGCTGGTGCAGGAGGTGGCTCGCTTCGCGCACGCGGTGCACGCGGCGGCCTCGGGCGTTCGGTTGCTGGTGACCTCGCAGGAGGCGCTGCGCTGCGCCGGTGAGCGCGTCTACCGGCTCGAGCCGCTGGCGGTGCCGCCGCCGGGCAGCGCGCTCGATGCCGCGCGCGGGTACAGCGCCGTGCAGTTGCTCGAGCAGCGGGCGCAGGCCGCCGACCGGCGCTTCGCGCTCGGCGAGACGAATGTGCAGCTCGCCGTCGAGCTGCTGCGCCGCCTCGACGGCATTCCGTTGGCGATCGAAATAGCGGCAGCGAGGATTCCGCTGCTCGGCCTGGACCTGCTGCACCAGCGAGTGGGCGAATGGCTGCGGCTGCTGCGCAGAGACAGTCGCTCGGCCGCCGCGCGCCACCAGACGCTTCGCGCCACCCTCGAATGGAGCTATTCGCTGCTCAACGAGCCCGAGCGAACGGTGTTGCGCCGCCTGTCGCTGTTCGCGGCGAGCTTTCGGGTCGATGTCGCCCAGCGCGCGGCGGCGGATGGCGACCTCGACGAATGGCTGGTGCTGGACGCACTCTCCGCCCTGGTCGACAAGTCACTGGTGCAGGCGGAGCCGACCGAGCCGCCGCGCTATCGCCTGCTGGAAACGATGCGCATGTTCGCCGCCGAGCAACTCGCGCTGCACGGCGAGGCCGACGACGCGCAGCAGCGCCATTGCGACGCCATGGCGCAGCTGGCCCTGGAGGTCGAGCAGTCGTTCTGGCAGATGCCGGACAGCGCCTGGTTGGCACGCTCGGCGCCGGAGTACGACAACCTGCGGACCGCCTGCGATGGCGCCCTTGTGCGCCGCGATGCCGATGCGGCGGCCCTCATCGGCGCCGCGTTGATGCGGCTGGACCGCTTGCGCAGCGTGATCGCGCCGCGCCGCCGCAGGGCGGAAGCGCTGCACACGCTGCTGCCGGGCGCGTCTGCGGCGGCGCGAGCCTGGATCTGGACCTGCATCACCTCGCACGGCCTGATCAGCGTGGACACCGTGCCGCCGCTCGAAGCGGCCCGCGAGGCCGTGGCGGCGTGGCGAGCGCTCGGCGACCGCGAGCGGCTGTACGTCGCCCTGGGCTTTGAGGCCTGGCAATGCTCGTGCGTGCGCGACTTCGAAGCGGCCGACCGGCTGCTGGCCGAGCTGCGTTCGCTCGAGCAGCCCGGCTGGCCGCTGCGGCGGCTGATGTGGGGCGCCGCCGCGGCGGCCGGCGTGTGCCTGAGCCGTGGCGACGCCGCCGGCTACCGCGAGGCGAGCCGGCGCGAGCTGGCGCTGGCCGAACGCGCCGGCGCGGACCGCACGGCCGCCTTGGCACGGTTGAAGCTGGCCGACGCGGCGCTGATGGCCGGCGACCATGGCGAGGCGATCGAACTCTGCCGCGCGGCGGTGGCCGCGCTGCGCCTGCTGGACCAGCCGGCCAACCTCGGGCTGGCGCTGAGCAACCTGTGCGCTGCGCTGCTGTTGCGCGGCGAGCACGCGGCGGCGCGCGAGGCGGCCGTCGAAGCGTTGCCTCTGATGTGGCACAACAGCTCGGGCTACCTGCTGCTCGACCCCGTGGCGCTGCTCGCCGCACGCGACGGGCACGCGCCCGAGGCCGCCCAGGTGCTCGGCTACGTCGACGCCTGGTACGCCCGCCGCGCCGCCCAGCGGCAACCGAACGAGGCCCGCCTCGCCAGCACGACAGCCGACGTCCTCGACCGCGCCGTGTCGACGCAGCAGCTGCCCGTGCTGCGCGCCGAAGGCGCCGAGCTGGACGAAGCGGCCGTGCTGCGTCTGGCGCGCACGCTGCTCGCCGGCTAGACGTCCGCTACCGACAGCCAACGGGGGGAGGTTCGGCGGGACCGCAATGTGAGCGGAATGTGATCGGATTGTTTGGATCGCCCCGTAACCCCCCACCCCCGTGCGCGACCAAGCATGCGACGGTATCGCGCTTCGGTGATGCCGCCCCACCCAGCCCTCTGCCCCGACCCCCGAAAGGACACACCATGAACGCCAAGCAACTGATCATCGCCTCTGCGCTCGCCGCCATCGGCAGCGCCGCCGCGGCGGCCGACTTCGCCAACTTCGCCGCCGAATTCCCGCAGGCCGCGCCGACCGTGAGCCGCGCCGACGTCAAGGCCCAACTCGACCAGGCCCGAGCGCATCACGAGCTCATGAACAACTACGTCGGCGACGTGCGCATCCAGCCGCAGGCGACCACCCTGCGCAGCCGCGACGACGTGCGTACCGAAGCGCGCCAGGAAGCGCGCAACGCGTCGCACTACCGTTCGTTCGACATCGGCAACTGAACGCCCCCAAACCTGCCGCTACGCGTCAGGCCCCCCGAGGGGGTCAAGGAAACTTGGGAGCGGCCCGGCGTTTCCTTGAGAGCGCCCCCCAAACCTGCCGCTACGCGTCAGGCCCCCCGAGGGGGTCAAGGAAACTTGGGAGCGGCCCGGCGTTTCCTTGAGAGCGCGAAATGCCGGCCCGGCCGGGTGCGATGATGGCGGCATCGCGAACCCGACCAAGCCCGCACCATGTCCCAAACCATTCCCGCCACGCTGATTCCCGGGGACGGCATCGGCCCCGAAATCGTCGACGCCACGCTCGCCGCGCTGGACGCGCTGGGCGCGCCGTTCGAGTGGGACCGCCAGATCGCCGGCCTCGAAGGGGCGAAGGCCGCCGGCGACCCGCTGCCCGCCGCCACATTGGCGAGCATCCGTCGCACCCGCCTCGCGCTCAAAGGGCCGCTGGAAACGCCGTCGGGCGGCGGCTATCGCTCGTCGAACGTGCGGCTGCGCGAAGAGTTCAAGCTCTACGCCAACCTGCGCCCGGCGCGCACCATCGTCCCCGGCGGGCGCTACGACAACATCGATCTCGTCATCGTGCGCGAGAACCTCGAGGGCCTGTACATCGGCCACGAGCACTACATCCAGATCGACGACGACCCGCATGCGGTGGCCATGGCCACCGGCATCAACACCCGCCAGGGCGGGCGCCGCCTGCTCGAATTCGCCTTCGAGCACGCGATCGCGACCGGACGCAAGAAGGTCACGATCGTCCACAAAGCGAACATCATGAAGGCGCTGACCGGCATCTTCCTGGAGACCGCCCAGCAGATGTACGAGGAAAAGTACAAGGACCGCATCGCAATGGACGCGGTCATCATCGACGCCTGCGCGATGAAGCTGGTGCTCAACCCGTGGCAGTTCGATGTGCTGGTCACGACCAACCTGTTTGGCGACATCCTGTCCGACCTCACCGCCGGCCTGGTCGGCGGTCTCGGCCTCGCGCCGGGCGCCAACATCGGCGCCGACGCGGCGATCTTCGAGGCGGTGCACGGCTCGGCACCCGACATCGCAGGCAAGGGCCTGGCCAACCCGACCGCGCTGCTGCTCGCCGCGGCGATGATGCTCGACCACTGCCGGCTGCCTGAGCAGGCGACGCGGCTGCGCCGGGCGATCGCCGACACCCTCAACGTCGACCAGGTGCGCACCGGCGACCTCGGCGGCAGCGCGAGCACGGCCGCGTTCTCGCGCGCGCTCAACGCGCGCATCGCCAATGGTTGATGCGCGTCAGGCGATTGGCCTGTTCCCAGCACGCTTCGTGAACTATCTTGTTCACCAGAACGGGGTGACGGCCTCCCCTCCTTGTTGACTGATCACCGGCGCGGACCGTCGACGCGCCGCGGTCGAATCCAGGAGTGAGTCATGGCAAGCTATGTGGTCCTGTTGAACTTCACCGACCAGGGCATTCGCACGGTGAACGACTCGCCGAAGCGCTACGAAGCCTTCAAAGCGGCGGCCGAGAAGCTGGAGGTGCAGGTCAAGAGCATCTACTGGACGGTGGGCAAATACGACGTCGTGACGACGCTCGAGGGACCCGAAGACGCGGTGACCGCCATGCTGTTGAAGCTGGGATCGGCCGGCAATGTGCACACCCAAACCCTGCGCGCGTTCTCGCAGGACGAGTTCACGCGCATCCTGAAGAAGATCCCCGCCTAGCGTGATCACGCGCCGCAGCGCGCTCCAGGGCGGCGCCGCCGCCGGCGTGGCGGCGCTCGCCGGCGGCGCGTGGCTGGCCCGGCGCGAAGGCGTGTTCTCGGTGGGCGTTGGCCCGGCCTACGCGCCATGGGCCGACTGGCATGGCACTCCGGGCGAGGGGCCGCGCGCGCTCGTGCGCGCCGCGATCCTCGCCGCCAACCCGCACAACACCCAGCCCTGGCTGTTTCGGCTCGGCGCTTCGCGCATCGAGCTGTTCGCCGATGCCCGACGCCACCTGGGCACGATGGACCCGTTCCTGCGTGAAATGCACATCGGCCTCGGCTGCGCACTGGAGAACATGGTGTTGGCCGGCCCGCCGCACGGCTTGCAAGCCGCGGTGACGCTGGACGACGGAACCCTCGCGCCGCCGGCGAACCCGGCCGAGCGAACCCGGGTCGCAACGCTGGACCTCTCGCCCGGGCCGACACAGGACGACGAGCTCCATACCGCGATCGCGCGGCGCCACACCCATCGCGGCGCCTACGATCCCGGCCGGCCGCTCCCGGGCGAATTCATGGCGTCGCTGCAGCAGCTCGCCGGCGCCGACCCGAACCTCAAGCTCTTCCTTTTCACCGAGGCCACGGCGCGCCGGCGCTTCGGCGACGCGGTGGTCGCCGCCACCGAGGCGATCACCGCGGACCCGGCGATGATCGATGACAGCCAACGCTGGTTTCGCAACCACTGGGCCGAGGTGCAGGCCTTGCGCGACGGCCTCACGCTCGACGCCGCCGGCATGGGCCCGTGGATGACGGCCGCCGCCAAGCTGCTGCCCCCACTCTCGCCCGAGACCAGCCATCGCTTCTGGCTTGACGCCACCCGCGAGGTGCAGATCCCGTCGTCGCCGGCGCTCGGCCTGATCGCTGTGCGCGCGCTCTACGACCGCCCGCAGGCGATCCAGACCGGTCGCGTCTGGCAGCGCATGCACCTCTTCGCGACCGCCCGCGGGGTGGCGATGCAGCCGATCAACCAGCCGCTGGAGCGGGTCGACCGCGAGCGCCAGCTGGGCCTGCCGGCGCGGACCGCCGGGGTGCTGGATGCGCTCACCGGCGAGCCCGAGTGGCGGCCGACGTTCGCGTTTCGCTTCGGCTTCGCGAAGGGCAGCGCGCCGGCCAGCCCGCGCCGGGCGGTCACCGACGTCATCGTGTGAGCGCGATCGGTTCGAGCCGGGCCTCGATCCATGCCGCCGCGGCGAGCAGTTGCTCATCCTCGCCCGGGCGGGCGATCACCTGCAGCCCGAGCGGCAAGCCAAGCGCATCGCGCGCGGCCGGCAGGCTGACGCAGGGACATCCGAGCAGCTGCCACGGGCGGCTGAACAGCGGGTCCCCGGTTGACGACAGTCCCTGCGGCGCCGCCCCGGTGGCTGCAGGCGCCAGGAGGACGTCGAACGATTCGAACAGCGTCTCGAGCGCAGCGCGCGCGCGGCCCGCCGCGGCCAGCGCGTCGGCGTAGACGCTGCCGTCGATCCGCCGGCCGTCGTCGAGGAATGCCGCGAGGGCCGCCGACAGTTGCTCGCGCCGGTACTGCCACTCCGGCGCGAGCGCGCGTGCGGTCTCGAAGGACTGGACCACGCGCTGGGCGTCGAACAGCGTGTCGAAGGCCGTGGGCCAGGCGGCGTCGCGGACCGCGGCGCCGGCGGCGGACAGCCGCGTCGCGCCGGCCGCCAGCGCCGCGACCATGTCGGCCGAGGCCTGGCTGGCGAGCGAGGTGAGGGTCACGCCGATGGCCGGCGCGAAGGCGCGCCGGCCCGGCAGATCGCTGTCGGCCTGACCGGAGAGCACCCGAGCGAGCAGGGCCACATCGTCGACGCTTCGTGCCAGCACGCCCACCTCGTCGAGCGTGTCCGAATTGGCCTTGACGCCGGTTCGGGGAATGCGCCGGGGCGACGGCTTGTAGCCGACGATGCCGCAATACGACGCCGGGCGGATGATCGAGCCGGCGGTCTGCGTGCCCAGGGCCAGCGGCGCCAGGCCGGCCGCCACCGCCGCCGCCGACCCGCTGGACGAGCCGCCCGGCGTGTGGCCGGCATGGTGCGGGTTGCGGGTCGGCCCCGCCGTCATGTTGGCGAACTCGGTGCTCACGGTCTTGCCCAGCACCCACGCGCCCGCAGCGCGGGCGAGCGACACGCAGCCGGCGTCGGCGTGGGGAACGTGGCCGGCGTGGATCGTCGAGCCGTAGGCGGTGGGAATCCCGGCGGTGTCGATGATGTCCTTGACCGCCAGCGGCAGGCCATGCAGGCGGCCGCCGCCGCGACGCCGATCCGCGGTGCGTGCGGCGCGCCGCACGGCAGTCGCGTCGAACCAGGCCCACGCGCGCAACTCGCCGTCGAGCCGCTCGGTGCGCTCGATCAGGGCGTTCGCCAGCGCGAGCGCCGTCAGCCCGCGGTTCGCCAGCGCGTGCAGCAGGCGCACGGCGCTCCAGCGATGCAAATCCTTTGTCATGGCTTCTCGCGCATTAAACTGCAACGTCAACCGGGTTCGGGGTTCCTCGTGAGGATGCCGGTGAAGTACGAAGTCTTCGCCCATGGCCAGCGGCTGGAGGCGGTCGGTGCCCACAGCGGCTACCGCATCCGGATGTCCACCGTGTCGACCACCAGCCTGAACACCTGGCCGGTGAACGTCTACGTGCGGGGGTCGGAAAGCGAAGACGAGGTCCGGATCCCGGTCCCGAAGCGGCACTTCGCGAGCCAGAACGAGGCCTTCGATTTCGGTTACGAGTGCGCGACGCTCTGGATCGACGCGCAAGACCACCGGCTGGCCTGAAGCGTGTCGAAGGCTACAGCGCGGCTTGCAGGAACGCCACGCTGCGGCCCCATGCCTGGCGCGCACTGTCGGCGTGGTAACTGGCCCGCTCGCTGCAGTTGAAACCGTGGCCCGCCGGGTAGAGGTGGTTCAGCACCTGCGGGTGTTCGCGTGCGACGGATTCGTAGACCGTGACCGGGATCGACTGGTCCTGCGCGCCGAAATGCGTCATCACCGGCGCGCGCAGCTCGACGTCGATGTGGGAGCCGATCTGCCCGCCGTAGTAAGCCACCGCTGCGCGCACCGGCAGCTTCGCCGCCGATCGCCATGCGAGCGTGCCGCCCCAGCAGAAACCGAGTACGACGGCCGAGCGCGCTGGGCCGGCATGCGCCAGCGCCGCGGCGACGTCGAGCAGGGCGTGCTCGACCGGCACCGCCGACTTGAGGCGAATACCCTGCTCCACGCCGTCCTTGTCGTAGCCGAGGTTCACGCTCTTCTGCACGCGGTCGAACAGCGCCGGCGCAATCACCGCATAGCCGCGCTGTGCCAGATCGGTCGCAACCGACTGGATGTGGCCGTTCACGCCGAAGATTTCCGGCAATACGACAACCGTTCCCTTGGCCGCTGAGGCCGGCGCGACCGCGAACGCGTCGAAGCGATGGCCGTCGGCTGCCGTCAACGCGATCCACTGCCCGGAAAGACTCATGCTCGTCGCTCCTTTCGATTCGAGACTGAATCTACACTGGCTCGATCCGCGTTTGCATGGCCACTGGAGACCCCGCATGGATGATCGAGACCCTCGCCCTCTCGCGGTGATTCTCTCCGGCGCCACCGGCTGGGCCGGGTCGGCGCTGGCGCGGGGCATTGCGCGTCAAGCCGACATGCGGCTGGTCGGCGCCGTCGGCCAACGCAGCGCGGGCCAATCGCTCGGCGCGGTGCTGGGCAATGCGCAGCTCACCTGCCCGATCTCGGCGACGGCCACCGACGCGTTGGCCGGCACACCGGCTTGCGATGTCTACGTCGAGTACGCCAAGCCGAAGGACATGGCCGTGGTCAAGTCCAACGTGCTGGCGGCGCTTGCGGCCGGCGCGCATGTGGTGGTCGCGAGCTCGGGCCTGAGCGACGCCGACTATGCGGACATCGACACCGCCGCGCGCGCGGCGCACCGCGGCGTGCTGGCTTGCGGCAACTTCGCGTTGACCGCGGTGCTGTTGCAGCGCTTCGCCGAGATGGCGGCGCGCCATGTTCCGAACTTCGAGATCATCGACTACGCCAAGGACAGCAAGCCCGACGCGCCTTCGGGAACGGGGCGCGAGCTCGCGCAGCGCCTGGGCAACGTGCGCCAACCCGCCGTCGGCGTGCCGCTAGACCAGGTCAATGGGCCGCCCGGCGTGCGCGGCGCCACGGTCAACGGCGTGCAGGTCCATGCGCTGCGCGTGCCGGGGTTCGTGATCGGCATCGAGGCCGTCTTCGGCATGCCCGACCAGCGCCTGCACATCCGCCATGAAGCGGGCGCCGGCGCCGAGCCTTACGTCGACGGCGCCCTGCTCGCGATCCGCAAGGTCCACACGCGCGTGGGCGTTGTGCGCGGCCTGGACCAGGTGATGGATTGGTGAAGGAGGGCCAACGCATGAGCCGCCGGGCCGTTCCCAAGGCGAATTCCGGAGTGCGCAGCACGGAGGATGCCCAATGAGTTCGCCCACCACCGCCCCCTTCGGCACCTGGACCTCGCCGATCACGGCGCAGCGGGTCGCGTCTGGCACCCGGCCGCTCGCGGCGCCGCGCATCGTCGGCAACGACATCTGCTGGCTCGAAGGCCTGCCGGCCGACGGCGGGCGCGTCGTCGTCGTGCGCGCGAAGAACGGCGGGCCGGGCGAGATCGTCACGCCGGCGCCGTTCAACGTGCGTTCCCGCGTCCACGAGTACGGCGGCGGCGCCCATGTGGTGAGCGGCGACACCGTCTACTTCTCTCACTTCGCCGACAAGCTCGTCTACGCGCAGCGCGGCGACGCGGCGCCGCAGCCGATCACGCACAACGGCTTGCAGCGCCACGCCGACTTCGAGCTCGACCCGGCGCGGCAGCGCTTGATCGCCGTGCGCGAGGACCATGGCGGCGGATCCCACGAGCCGACGAACAGCCTCGTCGCGCTCGGGCTCGACGGGGCCGATGAGCCAGTTGTTCTCGCGTCGGGCTTCGATTTCTATGCCGCGCCGCGCCTGTCGCCCGGCGGCCGGCAGCTCGCCTGGCTGTGCTGGAACCACCCGCTGATGCCGTGGAACGGCTGCGAGCTCTGGCTTGCCGACGTCGGCGCCGACGGCCAACTTCAGCGGCCTCGCAAGCTCGCCGGCAGCACGACCGAATCGCTGTGCCAGCCGCTGTGGTCGCCGCGCGGCACGCTGCTCGTCGTGTCCGATCGAACGGGTTGGTGGAACCTGTACCGGGTCGAGGGCGAGACGCTGCATCCGGTGTGCCCCATGCCAGCCGAGTTCGGCCGACCGCAGTGGCTGTTCGCGCAGGCGATGGTCGGCTTCAGCGGCGATGACGAGGTCGTGGCGACCTGCATCGAGCAAGGGGTCAGCCGGCTGGTGCGAATCGACCTGCGCAGCGGCGAGCTGCAGCCCATCGCCACCGCCTTCACCGATCTGCAGGAACTGCGCGCCGGCCCCGGCTTCGTGGTCGCGCTGGCGGCCTCGTCCAGCGCACCCGAGCAGGTCGTGCGCATCGATGTGGCGAGCGGTGCGCACCGCGTGCTCGCGCGAAGCGCCGACGACGTGCCCGACGCGCGCTATCTGTCCACGCCGGCGAGCATCTGCTACGCGAGCACCGGCGGACGCGTGGCACATGCCTTTCACTATCCGCCGCACAACGAGGACTTCGTGCCGCCGGCGGGCGAGTTGCCGCCGCTGATCGTCACCAGCCACGGCGGGCCGACGTCGATGAACACCAGCAGCCTGCGGCTCGCGATCCAGTACTGGACGAGCCGCGGCTTCGCGGTGCTGGACGTGAACTACGGCGGCAGCTCCGGCTTCGGCCGTGCCTACATGGACCTGCTGAAGGGCCAGTGGGGCATCGTCGATGTCGACGATTGCGTGGCCGGTGCGCGCCACCTGGCCGAGCGCGGGCTCGTCGATCCGCCGCGCATGGCCATCCGCGGCGGCAGCGCGAGCGGCTTCACCACCTTGTGCGCCCTCGCCTTCCACGATGTGTTCAAGGCCGGCGCCAGCTACTACGGCGTCAGCGATCTCGCCGGGCTCGACGCCGACACCCACAAGTTCGAGTCGCGCTACACGAGTTACCTCGTCGCCCCGCCGCCGCAGCGTGACGCGCTCTACGCGCAGCGTTCACCGCTGCTGCACACCGACCGGCTGCACTGCCCGATGATCTTTTTCCAGGGGCTGGACGACAAGGTCGTGCTGCCGGCGCAGTCCGAGATGATGGTCGACGCGCTGAAGTCGCGCGGCGTCCCGGTGGCCTACCTCGCCTTCGAAGGCGAGGGCCACGGCTTTCGGCGGCTGGAAACGATCCAGCGCACGCTCGAAGCCGAGTTGTCCTTCTACGCCCAGGTGTTCGGCTTCGAGCCGGCCGATGCGATGGCGCCGGTGGAGATTCACGGCTGAGTGCCTTCAGCGCAGCGACGCAGGATTTGCGCAGAGGATGCAGCGAGCGCTCCGCGGACCTCTGTGTCTCTGCGGTGGATGAATTTGCTTCCCGAGAGTCTCGCGGCACTGACCGCTCTCCGTTCGCCCTGAGGTATCGAATGGGCCCGTGTGTTCTCCGCTGTCCGTTCGGGCTGAGCCTGTCGAAGCCAGGCAGCGAGCGACAAGCTCAGGAGGCTCGAACAAGCCGCCGCGCACCGAGAGGAAGCCGGCGGCGATGATGAGGTAGATCGGTCCGGTGATCGACAGGATCTTCAGCATCGGTCCCAGGCGTGGCGCAGTCGTAGGGTGGGCTTCAGCCCACGGGATTCGCTGGCGCTCGCGGACGGCACGCGAAGCCCCTGGGCTGAAGCCCACCCTACAAACACGCCGCTCTTGAGAAACAAAACTCCCGGTCCTGAGGTATCGAAGGAAGCCCCGCTCACTGTCCGCGCTGCCCTTCGATACCTCAGGGCGAACGGTTTCTTCGCGAACGCCTGGCCCGATTGCGGGGCTGGGATGCTCAATAACTCAGCCGGGCCACCGAACGCAACAGCTCGGGCGTCGTGCTCGGGAAGCCGAAGAACTCGAGGTAGGCGGGGATCTGCTCGAACAGCATGTCCGAGCCGACCTGGAAGCGGCAGCCGCGCGCCTGCACGGCGCGCAGGAAGGCGGTCATCTCCTGCCTCATCACAACCTCGCCGACAAAGGTGGACGGTGCTATGCGCGACACGTCCAGCGGCAGCGGGTCGCCGTCGTCCATGCCCATCGGCGTGGCGTTGACGACCAGGTCGAAGCCCTCGGGGTCGTTGCGGCCGGTGCTCACCGCCAGCGCCGGGTAGTGCGCCTTCAGCCGCTCGCCCAGCGCGTCGGCCGATTCGGCGCGCGCGTCGAACAGACCGATCGCGGCGACGCCCGCGGCGGCCAGCGAGGCCGCGATCGCCGAGCCCACGCCGCCGGCGCCCACCACCAGCGCGCGCGCCCCAACGAGCGTGAAGCCCTTGCGGCGCACACCGCGCACGAAGCCTTCGCCGTCGAACAGGTCGCCCACCAGGCGCCCGTCGTCGGCGCGGCGCACCGCGTTGCACGAGCCGGCGATCTTCACGGTGGGCGTCACCTCGTCGAGCAGGCCCGCGGTGCTGACCTTGTGCGGCATGGTGATCAGCGCGCCGCGGATGTTCTCGAGCCTAAACAGCGCGCGCAGGAAGGCCGGGTAAGGCTCGCCCTTGCAACCCATGGGCACGACCACGGCGTCGACGCCGGCGTGCTTGAAGTAGGGGTTGTAGATCATCGGCGCCTTGAACGCATGCGTCGGGTAGCCGATGTGGGCGATGAGGGTGGTGGTGCCGCGGATCATCGGAGTCAACGCGCCTTCGCTTCCTTCACCGCCGAGACCGCCGCGCGCAGCCCGAGCAGGTAGCTGTCGACGCCGAAGCCGCAGATCTGTCCGCGCACGATCTCGGCGAACACCGAGTGGTGGCGGAACGCCTCGCGCGCGTGGATGTTGGACATGTGGATCTCGACCACCGGCACCGTGAGGATCGCCAGCGCGTCGCGCAGGCCGTAGCTGTAGTGGGTCCAGGCGCCGGCGTTGATGAGCACCGCATCAACGCCGTCGACGAAGCCCTGGTGGACGCGCTCACACATCGCCCCTTCGTGGTTGGTCTGAAAGCTCTCGACCTCGACACCGAGCTCGCGGCCCAGGGCCTGCAGTCGGGCGTCGATCTCGGCCAGCGTGATCATTCCGTACTGCAGCGGATCGCGCTTGCCGAACAGGTTGTGGTTGATGCCGTGAAGCATGAGAACGCGCATGGTGATGTCTTCCTCAGTGATTGGGTACGCTGACCACCTGGCCGGTCTTCGCCGCTTCGACGATGGCCTCGGTGATGCGCAGGTTCTGCAGGCCGTCGCGGGCGGTGACCAGCGGTTGCGCCTCGCCGCGAATGACCGCGCCGAAGTGCTCGAGCTGGTGCTTCAGCGGGTCGTCGCGCTGCATCTCGGCCACGCTCACGTTGAACGGCTTCCACCACGAGCGGTCTTCCGCGCGCGCATAGGTCTTCAGGCGCATCGTCGGCACCGACAGGCTGCCGTGGGTGCCGGCGATGACGTAGCAGTCCTCGTCGGGGTAGCTCGGGTAGGCCTTGTTCTCCTGCGAGGTCTGCTCCCAGCTGCGCGGGCAGGCGGCGGTGTCCGACAACATGAAGCTGCCCAGCGCGCCGCTGGCGAATCGCAGGTTGATGGCCACCGTGTCTTCGACCGGGAAGCCGCGCGTGGCGTGCGAGGCGAAGGCCTGCACCGCGACGATGTCGCCGCAGAGCATGCGCAGGTTGTGCACCTCGTGGATCATGTTCAGCAGGATCGGGCCGGCGCCGATCTCGCGCCGCCACGGTGCGTCGACAAAGTAGTGATCGGGCTTGAAAAACACCGCGCTGCCCATCACCGCGACCAGCGGTCCGAGCCTGCCCTGGTCAATCACTTCCTTGGCGCGGGCCATGATCGGGCTGTGCGCGCGGTGGTGGCCGATGAGGATCTTCGCGCCGGATTCGTCGGCGAGCTTCAGCAGCCGTTCGCCCTCCTCCACCGTCGGCGCGATCGGTTTTTCCAGCAGCATCGGCAGGTCGGCCTGCATGCACGCCATCGCATGCTCGACATGCAGCTGGTTCGGCGTGGCGAGGATCACGCCGTCGGGACGGTCGCGTTCCAGCAGTTCGTCGAGCGAGCGGTACAGCGGCACGCCGGCCTGGGCCGCGACGGCTTGCGCCGCGGGCGCCGGGTCGACGATGGCCGAGAGCGTGCAGCGGGCGCTCTTCTGCGCCACCGCCATGTGCGCGACGCCGATGTAGCCGGCGCCGGCCACCGCGATGCGGGTCGGAGTCATGCTCATGGGCTTACTTGCGCGCCTTGGCGAGCTCGGCCTGCAGCGCGGCGACGGTGTCGACCCCAACGAGGGCCGAATGCTTGTCGATCACCGGCTTCATCTTGTCGCGGAACAGGCAGGCCGCGAGGATCGCGACGAAGCCGAGGCCGCCGCGCCGGTGGCCCACCAGCGTCAGCGCGAGCTTGACGATGCGGCTCGACAGCCCGCCCACGTTCATGATCTCGCCGGCGAGCATGAAGAAGGGCACGGCCAGCAGCGGGAAGCTGTCGGCGCCGTTGATGACGTTCTGCGCCAGGATCTGCGCGTCGAACAGGTCCAGGTGCCACATCAGCGCCACGCCCGACAGCAGCAGCGAGTAGGCGATCGGCACGCCCAGCGCCATCACGAGCAGCAGCGAGCCGAGGAAGATGACGACGGTCATGGCGGCTCCTTCAGCGCGCGGGTTCACCGATGCGCAGCGCCTCGACCTGCGCCAGGTCTTCGGACTCCTGCACCATCACGAGTTCGCTGTCGCGCATCTGGCCGCTCACGGTGCGCCACAGTTCGCGCACCAGCAGCAAGCCGGCCGAGACGGCGAACACCACGCCGCTCGCATAGAAGATCGCGACCGAGGCGCCGCTGACCGGCGCCTCCACGTCGAGGTTGATGCGCGCCTGCGCGAGGCTGCCGCTGAACAGCAGCCAGGTGGCGTAGAGCATCAGCAGTTGGCCCGCGACGAGGCAGACCTTCTTGCCGCTGCGCCCGAGGCGCGACACCAGCATGTCGGTGCCGAGGTGGCCGTGCTCCTTGAGCGCGACGATGGCGCCGAGGAAGGTCATCCACACGAACAGCCAGCGCGAGACCTCTTCGGACATCGTGATACCGGAGTTGAAGGCGTAGCGCAGCACCACGTTGCCGAACACCAGCACCACCATCACCGCGAGCGCCAACGCAATGGCCCATTCAATGAGACGGCAGTAGCCGTCTATCCATCGGTTCATCCTTGTCTCCTGCGTTTTCCGGGTTGGTATCGTCCAGCTCACTCAGCTTACTGACAACCAATCGAACTACAATGCGTCCATCCGTTCATTCACAATTTCCTATCCGTGAATAGAAGCTGGGATCTGGACGATCTGGAAGTGTTTTGTGGCGTCGCCAAGCGCTCCAGCTTCACCGCGGCGGCCACTGACCTGGGCATCTCGCCGGCCTATGTGACCAAGCGCATCGCGCGGCTCGAGCGGGCGCTGGGCGTCACCTTGTTTCACCGCACGACGCGGCGGGTGCACATCAGCACCGAGGGCGAGATCGCCTACGCCTGGGCCCGCAAGATGCTCGATGCGGCCGACGGCATGCACAGCGAGGTCGCGAGCGCCAAGGGCTCGCCCACCGGCACGCTGCGGCTGAGCACCAGCCTGCGGCTCGGCCGCAACCATGTCTCGCACATCCTGTCGCTGCTGCGCAAGAAGCATCCGGCACTCGACATCTGGCTCGAGCTGGTGGACCGCCGCGTCGACCTGATCGCCGAGGGATTCGACATCGACATCCGCGTCGGCGAGGTCAGCGAGCCGCACCTCGTGGCGCGCAAGATCGCACCCAGCGCGCGCATCCTGTGCGCCGCGCCGGCCTACCTGAAGCGGCGCGGCCGCCCGCGCACGCTGGCCGAGCTGGCACAGCACGATTGCCTGTTGTTCCGCGACCGCGAGCAGGCCTTCGGCGTCTTGCGCATGGAAGGGCCGAACGGCGCGGAGTCGGTCAAGGTCACCGGCCCGCTCGGCTCCAACCACAGCGACCCGGTGCGCAACTGGGCACTGGCCGGACACGGCATCGTGCTGCTGTCGAGCTGGGACATCGCGGAGAAGCTCAGGGACGGCAGCGTCGAGCGCGTGCTGCCGCAGTACCGGCAGTCGGCCGACGTGTACGCCGTGATGCCCACGCGCGCCAGCCACCTGGCCAAGCTGAGCGTGTGCGTCGATTTCCTGGTCAAGCATCTGACGCAGGGGCCGTACGCGCTGGACACGGCGATCGATTGAGCTTGTCCTTAGACGAGCTCAGGATCGATCGGAAATGCCGAATGCCAACCAGCCCCGTTCGGGCTGAGCTTGTATTTCCGATCGTCCTGAGCTTGTCGAAGGAAGCCCAAGCCCGCGCGACGATGATGCGCCGACGGATCGAAACCTCAACGCGGCAACTGACCCCGTCGCGGCAGGCCGTCGATGTCGCCGATCACCTGAACGGCCTGGGCGCCGATCCAGTTGCCCCGCGCCAGCGCCTCGGTCCAGCTCGAGCCTTCGAGCCTGGCGCTGATCACGCCGACGGCGAAGCCGTCGCCGGCGCCGACGGTGTCCACCACCTGCGCCACCGTCACGCCCGGCACCGTGCCCACTTCGCGCGCGCTGCGGTAGTACGCGCCGTCGGCGCCGAGCTTGATCACCACCGCTTCGGCGCCGCGCGCGAGGTAGAAGGCCGCGATGTCCGCCGGTGCATCCAGCCCGGTCAGCGTGCGCCCTTCGTTGATCCCCGGCAGCACCCAGTTCGCCAGGCCGGCGAGACGGTTGATGTGCTCGGCCATCGTCGCGCGATCGGGCCACAGGCTCGGCCGCAGGTTGGGATCGAAGGACACCGTGCGCCCGGCCGCGCGCATGAACCGCATGCTGTGCGCCACCAGCTCGGCCGCGCTCGGCGACAGCGCCGGCGTGATGCCGGTGACGTGCAGGTGGCGCGCCGCCAGAAAGCGCGACGCATCGAAGTCCGCCAGCGACAAGGCACTGGCCGCCGAGCCCTTGCGAAAGTATTCGACCTTCGGGTCTTGCCCGTCGAGCGAACGCGCCTTGAGCATGAAGCCGGTCGGGCGCTGCGGGTCGATGCCGACGTTCGTGCAGTCCACCTGCTCGCGGGTCACGGCCCGGCGAACGAACTCGCCGAACGAATCGGCGCCGATGCGGCTGACCCAGCTCACCCGCAAGCCGAGCCGCGCGAGGCCGATGGCCACGTTGCTCTCGGCGCCGGCCAGGTGCTTGGTGAAGTGTTCGCACTCGGCCAATGGGCCGGGCTCGTCGGCCACCAGCAAGGCCATGGTTTCGCCGAGGGTGATGACGTCGAAGGGGATGTCGTCCATGGGCTCGGGTCTCAGCATAGCGCCTGCAGCGTCCCGAACACGCCCCGCTCGCGCAGCGCCTGCGTGCCGCGCGCCACGGCGGCGACGAAGCGCGGCTGCGCGGCCAGGTCGCCGAACAAGGGAGTGAGTCGGGTGAAGACCTCGACCCGGCGCCGCTCGGCGGCCTGCGCGTCGGCGACGCCCTGCGACGCCTGGTCGGCTTGCGCCATCGCCTCGGCCAGCGCGCCGGCGAGCGGGTCCTGGATCTCGTGGGCCCGGCCGGCCTCGTCGACGCCGCGCAGGTAATGCAGCCACGCCGCCACGGCGAGTGCCAGGCGCTCGATCGGCTGATCGGCGTTCAGGCGGTCGCGCACGCTGCCGAGCAGGCGTTGCGGCAGCTTCTGCGAGCCGTCCATCGCGATCTGCCTCGTCTGGTGCTGCAGCGCCGGGTTGGCATAGCGCTGCAGCAGGCGAGCGCGGTAGGCGTCGAGGTCCAGCTGCGGCAGCGGCGGCAGGGTCGGCGCGATCTCCTCGCGCATCAGCGCGTCGATGTAGCCACGCAGCAGCGGCTCGGCGATCGCGCGGTCCACCGTCGCGAGGCCGGCCATCGCGCCGAGGTAGGCGAGCGCCGAATGGGTTCCGTTGACCATGCGCAGCTTGAGTGTCTCGTAGGGCGCGGCTTCGTCGACGAAGCGCGCGCCGCCGGCGGCCCAGTCGGGACGACCGGCAGCGAAGCGGTCTTCGACGACCCAGTCGAGAAACGGTTCGCCGAGCACCGGCCAGGCGTCGCGCACGCCGAGGCGCGCGCTGATGCGCTCGCGGTCGGCGGCGGTGGTGCGCGGCACGATGCGGTCGACCATCGAGTTGGGGAAGGTGCAGGCGGCGACGATCCAGGCGGCCAGGTCGGCGTCGACCTTGTCGGCGAACGCCAGCACGAGCCCGCGCAGCGTGTGGCCGTTGGCCGGCAGGTTGTCGAGCGACAGCAGCGTGACGGAGCCGAGCCCGCGCGCTTTGCGGCGCTGCAGCCCGCGCACCAGCATGCCCACCGCACTGCGTGGGGCAGCGGCGTGGGCGAGGTCGTGAACGATGTCGGGGTGGTCCCAGCGCAGCGCGTGGGTCGCCGGGTCGTGGCAGTAGCCCTTCTCGGTGACGGTGAGGCTGACGATGCGGGTGTCGGCATGCGCGATGCGCTGCAGCACGGCCTCGGGGTCCTCGGGCGCGACCAACACATCGAGCAAATTGCCGACGACTTGCAGCGTCTCGCGCGGCGCGCCGTCCTCGCCCGCGTCGCGGATCGCCACCGTGTAGAGACCGGCTTGCGGCCTCAAGGCGTCGCGCGTGTCGGCCTGGCGCAGCGACACGCCGACGATGCCCCAGCGCAGGTCGTTCGTCGCGTGCAGCGCCGCCTCGGTCACGACCGCGAGGTGGGCGCGCTGGAATGCACCGACGCCGAGGTGGACGATGCCGGCGCGCAGCGCGTCGCGCTCGTAGCGCGGGACGGCGATGTCGCTCGGCAGCTGGTGGAGCGATGTGGGGTGAAGGCGGTCCACGATCACCAGTTCCACAAAGTCCCGTCGTGCTGCAGACGATTCACCGGCAGGTAGGCGCGCTGGTACGGGTACTTCGCGGCCAGGGCCTCGTCGATCTCCACGCCATGACCGGCCACATCCCCCGGATACAGCATGCCCTGGTCGAAGCGGTAGGCATGCGGGAACACCGCGTCGGTCTCGGCGGTGTGGCGCATGTACTCCTGGATGCCGAAGTTCGGCACCGAGATGTCGAAGTGCAGGGCCGCGCCCATGCACACCGGCGACAGGTCGGTCGCCCCGTGGCAGCCGGTGCGCACCTGGTACAGAGAAGCAAGATCGGCGATGCGACGCAGGTGGCTGATGCCGCCCGCATGCACGACCGTCGCGCGGATGTAGTCGATCAACTGGTTCTGGATCAGGTCCTTGCAGTCCCAGATCGTGTTGAAGATCTCGCCCACCGCGATCGGCGTGGTGGTGTGCTGGCGGATCAGCTTGAAGGCTTCCTGGTTTTCCGCCGGGGTCGGGTCTTCCATCCAGAACAGGTTGTAGGGTTCGAGCGACTTGCCCAGGCGTCCGGCCTCGATCGGCGTGAGGCGGTGGTGCACGTCGTGCAGCAGGTGGTGCTCGAAGCCGAGCTTGTCGCGAATGCGCTCGAACAGCTTCGGCGCATGCCGCAGGTACTTCTCCGTCGACCAGTCGTGCTCCGACGGCAGATCGCTGTCGGCCGGTTCGTAGAACAGGGTGCCGCGGCCGACGCCGTAGACCTTTTCCAGCCCCGGCACGCCGCTTTGCGCGCGGATCGCCTTGTAGCCTTGCTCGGCATAGCGCAGCACCTCGTCGACCGTGTGCTCGATGTCGCTGCCGTTGGCGTGGCCGTAGACCATCACGCCGGTGCGGCTCTTGCCGCCGAGCAGCTGGTACAGCGGGAGGTTCGCCGCCTTCGCCTTGATGTCCCACAGCGCGGTGTCGACCGCGGCGATGGCGCTCATCGTGACCGGGCCGCGCCGCCAGTAGGCGCCGCGGTACAGGTACTGCCAGATGTCTTCGATCTGGTGCGCGTCGCGGCCGATCAGGCAGGGGATGACATGCTCTTCGAGGTAGGCCACGACGGCGAGTTCGCGACCGTTCAGCGTGGCGTCGCCGATGCCGGTCAAGCCCTCGTCGGTCTCGATCTTCAGCGTGACGAAATTGCGGCCCGGGCAGCAGACGATGACGCGGGCGTTGGTGATTTTCATGAGGTGTCCGGGAAAGCGGTCAATCGGGTCAGGCGTGCCAGCCCAGGTGGCCGAGGAAGTCGCGCGTGCGCTCGGCGCTCGGGTTGTCGAAAATCTGCGCGGGCGGGCCCTGCTCGACGACCTTGCCGTGGTCGAACACCACGACCCAGTTCGCCACCTGGCGGGCGAAGGTCATTTCGTGGGTCACCACCACCATCGTCATGCCTTCGTCGGCCAGGCGCTTCATCACGTTGAGCACCTCGCCGATGGTCTCGGGGTCGAGCGCCGAGGTCGGCTCGTCGAACAGCATCACCTCGGGTTCCATCGCCAGCGCGCGCGCGATCGCCACCCGCTGCTGTTGCCCACCCGACAGGCCGGCCGGATAGTTGGCGGCCTTGTTCGCGAGGCCCACCTTGTCGAGCAAGGCCATCGCGCGCTTGCGCGCATCGGCCTCGTTCATGCCGAGCACGGTGATCGGGCCCATCGCCACGTTGTCGAGTGCGTTCTTGTGCGGGAACAGCTCGAAGTTCTGGAACACCATGCCCATGCGCCGGCGGATCTTGCGCATCTCGGTTTCGGACTCGGGCAGCGGCTCGCCGTCGAACAGAACCCGCCCGCCGTTGATGCCTTCGAGCGAGTTGGTGCAGCGAAGCAGGGTCGACTTGCCCGAGCCCGAAGGCCCGATCAGGCACATGACCTCGCCCTTGTTGACCTGCACCGACACGCCGTCGATGGCGACGAAGCTGCCGTACAGCTTGCGCACCTGGTCGTAGACGACGACCGGCGGCTGGTCCGCGCCCTTGCGCGCGACGCCGTTGATTGCGATGTTCATTCCTTGACCTCGAATTTCTTCTGAATCCAGTCGACCAGCTTGGCCTGCGGGTAGCCCATCAGCCAGTAGATGGCCGCCATGGCAGTGAGCATCTCCAGCACGCGAAAGCTCTGCGATCGGATCTGCAAGGCGACGTGGGCGAGCTCGCCGACGGCGATCACCGACACCAGCGAGGTGTCCTTGAACAGCGAGACCCAGGTGCTCGCGAGCACCGGCAGCACACGGCGCCAGGCCTGCGGGATGACGATCTGGCGCATCGCCTGCCAGCGGCTCATGCCCATCGCGATGCCCGCCTCGAGCTGGCCCTTGCGGATCGAGTTGATGCCGGCGCGGAAGGTCTCGGAGTTGTAGGCCGAGACGTTCAGGCACAGCGCGACCAGCCCGGTGGTGAAGGCCGAGAACTCGATGTGCAGGAACACCGGCATCACATAGAACGCCCAGTACACCAGCAGGATCAGCGGCAGGTTGCGGAAGAACTCGACGAAGCAGGCGCTCGCGCGGGAGAGCACGCGCGAATGCGACAGGCGCATCAGCGCGAGCAGGATGCCGCCCGGCACCGCCACCAGCATCGTCAGCACGGTGAGCAGCACGGTCATGCCGGCGCCTTCGGCGAGGTCGGCGCGGTGCTGCCAGACGATGTTCCAGTCCAGTGTCATGACCGCCCCAGGTGCGCGACGCGCTTGTAGAAGGAGTCGATCAGCCGCGTGCCCGGAAAGAGGATCACGAAGTACACCAGCATCGCGAAGGTGAACACCTCGATCGGGTGGTACGACTGGCCGGCGATGGTTTCGGAGCGCTTCATGAACTCGGGCACCGCGATGACGGTGGCGATCGCCGTGTCCTTGATCGTCACCGACAGCAGCGACCCGAACGCCGGCAGCATGCGCACCAGCGCCTGCGGCAGCACGACCTTGCGCACGATCTGCGCGCCCGACATGCCCAGCGCCCTGCCCGCGCGGATCTGCCCCGGGCGGATCGACTCGATGCCGGCGCGCACCACCTCGGCCACGTAGGCCGAGATGTGCAGGGTCAGTGCCAGCACTGCGGCCCAGAACGGCGGGAAGTTGAATCCGCTCAAGACCGGCACCGCGAAGTAGATCCACACCAGCACCACCAGCACCGGGATGGCGCGCATGGAGTCGATGTAGAAGGTGAGCAGCAGCGCGAGCCAACGCGGGCCGTAAAGGCGAAGCAGCGCGAGCGCCGTGCCCGCGAGCGCGCTGGACAGCAAGGTCAGGACCGAGAGCCACAGCGTCACGCCGAGGCCGCCGAGCAGGTACTGCCGGTTGTCCCAGAGGGGAGAGAAGTCGAGTTCCATGGCTTAGCGCAGTTCGCAGCGGCAGAGCACGGCGCGCGTCACTTCATCGAGCCGACGACGCGTTGCTCGTCGGCCGCGAGCTTGGGCTCCATCTGCTTGGCCACCGCGCGCAGCCAGTCGAGGTAGACCGTCTGGTTCTTGTCGATCGCGAGGCCCACCGGGTTGGCCTTCTCCATGCTGCCCTGGCAGTTGTTTTCCTTCGGCAGCGCGGCCAGCCCCTTGACCTTCTTGGCCAGCGCCACCCAAGGCACCCGGTTGATCGGCGCCGCGTCGGCACGCTTGGCCATGATCTCTTCGACCGGCGCCGCGGCGCCCGAACTCGTCACGCCGCGCAGCTTGGCTTTGGGAAAGCGCTCCTTGACCCAGTTCTCCTCGCCACCGCCGATGAAGTAGGCGATGGTGACGTCGGGCTGGTTCAGGTCGTCCACCGACTTGGCCGCCGCGATCTTCGGGTTGTCGGCGCGGCCGAACAGGCACACGCTGGTGTTCGAATACAGCACGAAGTCGACCACCTTCAGCCGCTCGGGCGTGGCCGCAAGCGGCGTGATGCTCATGTCGACCTGGTTCGACGCGAGCACCGGCACCTTGGTCTCGTGGCTCACCAGCACCGGATCGAGCTTGACGCCGAGCAGGCGCGCATATTCCTTGGCCAGCAGCCAGGCGGGGCCGTCCCAGGCCTCGCCCGCGCCGCCGCCGGTGTTCTCCACCAGCCAGGGCGAGTTGGACAGCACGCCGACGCGCAAGGCGCCGGACTTCTTGATCGCGTCGATGCGCGGGCTCGCGCCGGGCGCGGGCACGGGTTGCGCCAGCGCCGGGGCCATCATGGCCGCCAGCAGCAGGCTGGCCAGGAAAGCGGGCATGCGGCGGCTGTTGAGTCGATGGGTCATGGCTTCGTCTCCGTGAATCAGCACGCTCGGGTGCTGGTGATGGCCGGGCAATCCGGTCTGATGCGGGGCCGGCGGGTCAGCGCCAGGCCCGGGCGAACTCGTTGATCACGCGCTCCAGGTGCGCGCGCATCGCCGCACGCGCGGCCCCCGCGTCGCGCGACAGCAGCGCGCTGAACACGCGCTGGTGGTCTTCTTGCGAGGCCAGGCGCAGGTCGGTCGTGTGGAAGTGCTCGTCGATC
This sequence comes from Piscinibacter sp., assembly GCA_036507085.1. GTDB lineage: Bacteria > Pseudomonadota > Gammaproteobacteria > Burkholderiales > Burkholderiaceae_C > Albitalea. The sequence goes on from DASXQQ010000104.1 coordinate 26,342, forward strand.
TTGGTCCAGACGGGACCCTTGGCGTGGTCCCACATCGCGGTGACCATCTGCAGCAGCACGCTGTTGCCGGTCGACTCGGCGATGCGCAGGTGGAACAGCCGGTCGGCGGCTTCGTTGAGGAGCTTGTCGTCCATGTGCTCGCGCATGTCGGCCAGCGCGGCGAAGATGCGGTCGAGGTCGGCGTCCTTGCGCGTTTCCGCCGCCAGCGCGGCAATTTCGGATTCGATCAGGCAGCGCGCGCGCAGCAGTTCGAAGGGCCCGGGCCCGGCTTCCGGCATGAACGCCGGCGCCTTGACCGTGGTGGGCGTCTGGCTCACGTAGATGCCGGAGCCGCCGCGCACCTCGACCGCGCCCTGCAGTTCCAGCGCGATGATGGCCTCGCGCACCGAGGTGCGGCTCACATCGAAGCGATCGGCCAGCGCGCGCTCCGACGGCAGGCGTTCGCCCGCCTTGAATTCGCCGTTGACGATCAGCGCCAGGATCTGCGCCGCCAGCCGCTGGTAGGAGCGGTCGGTGCTGACGTCGGACGGAGCGTCCGGATTACCGTTGATCAGGTGAAGCGTCATGGGGATCTCGAAGTGGTTAGACCACGCAGTATTTGGTCGGCCAATGGATTTCGTGAAGTCTAGAACGTGACCTGCACCTTCATCGCACGGGTTCGATCACCGGCCAGCGCAAAAGCCTCGTGAACGCGCGCCACCGGCATCGCCTCGGTCAGCAGCGGCGAGACATCGATGACCTTGCGACTGAGGTAGTCCACCGCCCACTCGTACTCGTCGGTAAAGCGGAACGCGCCGATCAGGCTCAGGCTCTTGACCATGATCTGGTTGAACGGGCAGCCTTCGCTGCTTCCCGAGAGCGTGCCCACCTGGACGATCGTCCCGCAGGGGCGCGTAACCCGGATGCAGTTGGCCAAGCCAGCATAGCTGCCGGAGACCTCGAAGCAGACATCCACCAGCCCCTTGGCTTGCGCCAGCGCATCGAGCGCCGCCGGGTCCCGGCCCGCATGGATGGTGCAGGTCGCACCGACGCGCGCGCAAGCAGCGAGCGTCTGGTCGACGATGTCGACCGCGATCAACTCGCGCGCGCCAGCGAGCTTGGCTGCCATCAGCGTCAGGGCACCGATCGGCCCGGCGCCGACGACCATGATCGTCTTTCCGAGCAGGGAACCGGCCCGGTTGACGGCATGCAATGCCACCGCGAGCGGTTCACCGAAGGCCGCGATCTCGAAGGGCAAGCTGGCCGGAACGGGGATGCACTGCCGCTGCTCGACCACGATGCTTTCACGCATGGCGCCCTGCATGTGGGGGAAGCGGCTTGCGCTGCCGAAGAAGTGGACGTTCTCGCAATGGTTGAACGCGCCGGCGCGGCAGTAGCGGCACACGCCGCAGGTGCGCGAAGGGTTGATCGCGACACGGTCGCCCGGCCGCACGGTCGACACCTCGGCGCCGACTTCGATCACCTGCCCCGACGCTTCGTGCCCCGGGGTGAATGGCTCGCGGATGACGAAGTCGCCGACCCGGCCATGCTGGTAGTAGTGCAGATCGGAGCCGCAGATACCGACCGCCTTGACGGCGACGCGCACGTCCGTCGGCTTCAACGCGTCGACGTCGCGCTCGGCCACTCGAAGGTCCTTCGCGCCATGGATCTCGCAAGCGAGCATTGCGGGGGCCTTATTTCAGATTGCGGGTGGCACGCTGCTCTTCGGCGAGCAGCGCGGGCTTCATGCGGCTTTCGACGGCACGCAGCCAGTCGAGAAAGACGGTCTGGTTCTTCTCGACCCCCATGCCGAGCGGATTCGCATACTCCTTGCTGTCCTGGCAATCGTTCTCCTTCGGAAAGACCGCCAGACCCTTGACCTTCTTGCTGAGGGTCATCCATAAGACCCGGTTGAGCGGCGCGACGTCGGAGCGACCCGCCAGCACTTCCTCGATCGGCGCCGGCGAGCCGGAGTTCGCCACGCCGCGGTGCTTCGCGTTGGGGAAGCGCTTGCGCACCCAGGGCTCTTCGCCGGCGCCGGTGAAGTAGGCGATCGTGACGTCGGGCTTGTTGAAGTCCTCGACGCTCTGGGCCTTGGTGAATTTCGGGTTCGACGCCAGGCCGAACATGCACACGCTGGTGTTCGAGAAGGTGACGAAGTCGATGATCTTCTGGCGCTCCGCGCTTTCAGCCAGCGGGCCGATCATGATGTCGAACTGGTTCGCGGTCAGGGCCGGGACCTTGGTCTCGTGGCTGACGAGGATCGGCTGCAGCTTGACGCTCAGCAGGCGCGCATATTCCTGCGCCAGCAACCACGACGGCCCTTCCCACGGGTCGCCTTGCCCGCTGGTGTTCTCCACCAGCCACGGGGCGTTGTTGACCACGCCGACCCGCAAGATGCCGGCCTTGCGAATCGCATCGATGCGCGGGCTCGCACCCGGGGCGGGCACGGTTTGGGCGAGGGTGCCGATCGAGACGCCGGTCAGCAGCAGCGACGCCGCAATGGTGACCAGGTGCCGACGAATGGATTTGCCTGTGTTCATGGGTCTCTCGGGTGCAACGCAAAGTGGTTAGACCACATTATGTGTGGTTTACCGCTTTTGCGCATAGTGGTTTACCACTATGGCTGCACCCTTGGCCGGATTTCGTGGGCTGAAGCCCACCCTACAATCCGCGCCCCACCCTCGCAGTCATTTCATGTTCAAGAACGCACTCGTCTATCGCATCGGTTCATGGGACCCGGCCTCCATGGCGGACATCGAAGATCGCCTCGCCGGCGGCCGCTTCATGGCCTGCGGCGCCACGCAACCAGAATCGGCCGGCTGGATCGAGCCGCGCGGCGAAAAGTATGGCGCGCTCGTCGAAAACGTCGGCGGCCAGCTCATCCTGCAGCTGTGCGTCGAACGCAAGCCGGTGCCCGGCTCGGTGGTGAAAGCCGCGCTCAACGAGCGACTCGAGAAAATCGAGGCCGAGACCGGCCGGCGCCCGAAGGGCAAGCAGGCCAAGGAGCTCAAGGAAGAGATCGTCCACGCGCTGTTGCCGCGCGCCTTTCCCAAGCGCTCGCGCACGCTGATCTGGGTCGACCCGAAGGCGGGGCTCGTGCTCGTCGACGCGGCCGGCATGAAGAAGGCCGACGCCATCGTCACCCAGCTCGTGGAGTTGCTCGGCGGCGGCATCGTGCTGACGCTGCTTCAGACGCAGACCTCGCCGGCGACGGCGATGTCGGAGTGGCTCAAGACCAAGGAAGCGCCGCCCGGCTTCAGCGTCGACCGCGAGTGCGAACTCAAGCAGCCCGACAGCGAAAAGGCCAGCGTGAAGTATTCGCGTCACACGCTGGACATCGACGAGGTCGGCGAACACATCGCCCAGGGCAAGCTGCCGACGCAACTGGCGATGACCTGGGCCGGACGCGTCTCCTTCGTGCTCACCGAATCGATGACGCTGAAGAAGATCAAGCTGCTCGACGTCGTGCTCGAGGGTGCGGGTGCAAGCCCGGGCCAGGGCGACAACGGCTTCGATGCCGATGTCGCCATCGCCACCGGCGAGCTGGGCCAGCTGATCCCCGAGCTGATCGATGCGCTGGGCGGCGAGCTGGTCCGCGAGTCATTGCAAGGCGGCAGCGAGGTTCGCGCCTTGGCGGCGAAAGAAACGGCCGTGGCCGCTTGAGGCGTCGGGGGCCGTTTCCTCCCCCGCCAAATCGGCGCATAGTGTCCTCCTGAAAGCTTGGAGGCGCCATGGACACAAGCACGAACCGCCTTCGCCGCCGACTCCTCGCCGCCGCGGGGCTCGCAAGCCTGACCCGCAGCGCGTTCGCGCAGGCGACGGTCGAGCTGCCGCTGATCAACGGCCGGCGCAACCTGGTGGCCTACCCGGAGAAGCGCCCGCTGATCGTGCTGACCTCGCGTCCGCCGCAGCTCGAGACGCCGTTCGAGGTCTTCGACGAAGGACTCGTCACACCGAACGACGCCTTCTTCGTGCGCTACCACAACGCCGGCATCCCGACCTCGGTCGATGGCGACAAGCATGTCGTCAAGATCGGCGGCAACGCGGTCGGCAAGCCCTTCGAGCTGACGATGGCCGAGTTGCGCACGCAGTTCAAGCCGGTCGAGCTCGTCGCGGTCAACCAGTGCTCGGGCAACAGCCGCGGCCACTTCACGCCGCGCGTCACCGGCGGGCAACTATCCAACGGCGCGATGGGCAACGCACGCTGGACCGGCGTGCCGCTGAAAGACGTGCTGGCGCGCGCCGAGCTGAAGAACGGCGCGCGGCAGGTGACCTTCGACGGACTGGACACCGCGCAGTTCGGTGGCGGCGATTTCGTCAAGTCCCTCGATATGAATCACGCGATGGACGGCGAGGTGATGCTCGCCTACCAGATGAACGGCGCCAACCTGCCGATGCTCAACGGCTACCCGGTGCGCCTGGTCGTGCCCGGCTACTACGGCACCTACTGGGTCAAGCACCTGTCCGACATCCAGGTCATCGACCAGGTCTACGAAGGCTTCTGGATGAAGCCCGCCTACCGCGTGCCCGACAACGACTGCGCCTGCATCGAGCCCGGCACCACCCCCACGGCCACCCGGCCGATCGGCCGCTTCAACGTGCGCTCGTTCATCACCTCGCTGAAGGACGGGGCGCGGCTCACCGCGGGCCGGCAGATCCTCGTGCGCGGCATCGCCTTCGATGGCGGCCAGGGCATTCGCGAGGTGGCGTATTCGACCGATGGCGCGCAGACGTGGCGCGCGGCGCTGCTCGGCGAAGACCTCGGTCGCTATTCGTTCCGACCGTTCAGCTTCGCCTTCACGCCGCAGAAGGGGACGCACGACCTGCGCGTGCGTGCCTGGAACCGCTCCGGCCAGAGCCAGCCGATGGAGGCGCTGTGGCAACCCGCGGGCTACATGCGCAACGTGGTCGAGCGCGTCGTGATCACGGCTGTTTGAGGGGCAGGATCATGAACAGCAAGACATTCGTCGCACTGGCTCTCGCGCTCGCCGCCACGAGCGCTATCCATGCCGCCCCGAAAACCATCGTCCTTCCGCCCGACGGCGTGCAGCTCAAGCCGAGCAGCCTGCCCGGCTATGCGAAGGCGCAGGCCCAATGCGTGGCCTGCCATTCGGCCGAGTACATGCTGTACCAGCCGCCGAGCGCGCCGCGTCCCTACTGGGATGCGATGGTCAAGCGGATGAAGACCGTCTTCAACGCGCCGATCGAGGATGCGGACATGCCGTTGATCGTCGATTACCTCGTGAAGACCTACGGCAACGAGCAGCCGAAGTGAGCTCCTGACCCTCACCCCAACCCTCTCCCGCAAGCGGGAGAGGGGGCATCCCGGCTCCCTCTCCACCGTACTCGGGGGAGAGGGTTGGGGTGAGGGGGTCGACTTAAACGACGTTGACTTCGCGCAGCGGGCGCCCCGCGAGCACGCGCGCCCAGCCGAAGCGCGACAGGTCCAGCGTGCGGTAGCCGCTGCCGGTCACGAGCTCCGACAGCGCCCGCCCGACGGCGGGCGAGTGCTGCAGGCCGTGGCCGCTGAAGCCGTTGGCGAACAGCAGGTTCTCCACGTCGGGGTGCGCGCCGAGGATCACGTTGTGGTCCAGCGTGTTCACGTCGTAGTGCCCGGCCCAGGCGTTCAGCACCCGCGCCGCTTCGAACTGCGGCACGCGGGCCGCGAGCGTGGGCCACAGCACCTCGTCGAACAGGTCGTGCGTCACCTCGAAATCGAAGCACTCCGGGTCCTGGTCAACGGGCGGCGAGATGCCGCAAATGAAGCCTGCACCTTCGGGTCGGAAGTAGGCGCCGCTCGCGTCGATGACCAACGGGCAGCCGGGCAGCGCGGCAGGACTCGTGAAATAGAAGACGCAGCGCTTGCGCGACTCGACCGGCAGCGCGATGCCGGCGCTGCGTGCAAGGGCGCGCGCGCCGGTGCCCGCCGCGTTGATGACGACTGCGCAGGCGATGCGGCTGCCGTCGGCCAGCGTCACGCCGCGCGCACGGTGCCCATCGCGTTCGACGGCAACCACCTCGGCCTGCCGGTACGTCACGCCCAAGGCAATCGCCTTGCGCCGGAACGCGCGCATCAGTCCGTAGGCATCGAGCCAGCCTTCTCCCGACAAGCCGAGCGAACCGGCACTCAGGTCCCCGACCTCGAGCCAGGGGAAGCGCGCCTTCAATTCGTCGCGGCCGAGCAGCGCCACGTCGACGCCCAGCTCGCGCTGGATGCGGTGATTGGCTTCGAGCACCGCGCGGCCCGGCGCGGTGGCGAGAAACAGGTAGCCCGCTTCGTGAAACGCCACGTCGGGCGCGTCGCCGTCGACACCCAGATGCAACCCGATGTCCCGGATGAACTGCGTGCCGTACTGCGACATGCGGACGTTCTCCGGCGTGGAGAACTGGTGCCGGATCGACGCCGCCGAGCGCGCCGTCGCGCAGCGCTCGTAGCTGAAGTCCTTCTCGAGCACCAGCACCGAGCCGGTGAAGTCCGGCGCGGCCGCGAGGAAATACGCGGCGGCGCTGCCGATCGCCGCGCCGCCGACGATGACGACGTCGAATCGTTCCAATGCTAGGGTGCCGGACTGGCGAGCGGCTTGCCCTTTTCGACCACATACACGCCGACCAGCTTGACCGGTGCGCTGCTGTCGTTGTGGGCGTCGTGCACGACACCCGCCGGGATGACGAAGGACTCGCCCGCCTTGACGGTGCGCGGCGGTTGTCCATCGATCAGCAACTGGGCCTCGCCCTCGAGCACGTAGCTGATTTCGTCGCCGGGGTGGGTGTGCCGGCCGGCCTTGCCGCCGGGCGCGACCTCGACGCGCGCGACCACCGCCTCGCGGCCCGGCACCGACACGTCGGCGCGTCCGACCAGCGTGCGCGTGAGCCCGGAGGCTTGCGCGTACAACAGCGTCGCGGTGGTTAGCGTCGCGAGGCCAATGGCGGCCGCCATCAGCATCGTCGTCTTCTTCGAACGCAGTCTCGTCACCATGATGTCGATCTCCTGTTCTGGGCCCAGACGCGCTGAGCATCCTAAGCCATCACAATGGCCGCATGGCGGGTCCGTCGGTTGAGTTCTGGCAACAACGCTTCGCGTCTGGGACGACGCCGTGGGAGCGCGGTGAAACGCATCCGCAGTTGCAACGCTGGCTCGCGGATGGCGCGCTGGCGCCGGGCGAGCGGGTGCTGGTGCCCGGCTGCGGGACGGGCGTCGACGTGGCGGCCTTGTCGGCGCACGACCTGCAGGTCGTCGCCATTGACTACGCGCCGCTCGCGGTCGAGCGCTGTCGGCAGGAGCTGCAGCGCCAGGGCTTGCAAGCCGAGGTGGTGCTTGCCGATGTCTTGCAGTGGATGCCCGACGCGCCGGTCGATGCCGTCTACGAGCAGACCTGCCTGTGCGCGCTGCACCCGGACGACTGGCTGCGCTATGCGGATCGGCTGCACGCGTGGCTGCGACCCGGCGGTCGGCTGTTCGCGTTGTGGATGCAGTTCCAGCGGGCGGGCGCGGCCGAAGGCCGGGTCGAGGGACCGCCGTATCACTGCGACATCAACGCGATGCGGGCGCTGTTTCCGGCCGAGCGATGGCAGTGGCCGGCACCGCCGTATGCGGCGGTGCCCCACCCGATCGGGGCGACCGAATTGGCGGTGGTGTTGAGGCGGAGCTGAGGGCCCCGAGCATCCTGAGGTATCGAAGGACTACGCCAGCGCCGCCGTCACCACGATCTCGATCTTCCACTGAGCCCCCGCCAACTTCGCCTGCACCGTCGCGCGCGGCGGCGTGTGACCGGGGATCACCCACGTGTCCCAGACCGAGTTCATCGCCGCGAAATCGGCCATGTCGGGCAGAAAGATCTGCGCCATCAGGATCTGGCCCTTGTGGGTGCCGGCGCGCTCGAGCAGCGCGTCGATGGTGGCGAGCACCTGGCGGGTCTGGCCCGCCGCATCCTGCGTTGCATCGTCGGCCACCTGGCCGGCCAGGTACACCGTGCCGTTGTGCACCGTCACTTGCGACATCCGCGCGCCGATTTCAAAACGCTGAACCATCACTTCTCTCCTCGTTGATGTGCCGGCGACAGGGCGACCAGGCACAGGATTTCGAACAACATCTGCGCCGCGACCTGCGCCGTGTTGCTGGTCGGGTCGTGCTGCGGCGCGACCTCCATCACGTCGCCGCCGATCACGTTCAGGCCCGCCAGGCCGCGCAGCAATTCAAGCACTTCGCGCGGGCTCAAGCCACCGACTTCGGGGGTGCCGGTGCCGGGCGCGTAGGACGGGTCGAGGCTGTCGACGTCGAAGGTCACATAGGTCGGCCCATCGCCCACCACCTCGCGCGCGCGGCGGATCACTTCGGCCACGCCCATCTTGGCGAACTCCTCGGCGTGGATCACCGTCATGCCGGAGTCGAAGGAGAACTCCCACAGGTACTCGGCGCCACCGCGGATGCCGATCTGGATGCAGCGGCGCGGGTCGAGCACGCCCGCCAGCACCGCCTCGCGAAACGGCCCGCCATGGTGGAACTTCGAGCCCTCGTAGGTGCCCGCGGTGTCGCAATGCGCATCGATGTGCACCATGCCGACCGGCCGCTCGCGCCCGACGGCCTTGAGGATCGAGCCGGTGATCGAATGGTCGCCGCCGACCGCGAGCGGCACCACGCCGGCCTTCACCACCTGGGCGAAGCAGGCCTCGATGTCGGCATGGCAATCGGCCAGGCTGTAGCGGCTGCGCATCGGCACGTCGCCGACGTCGGCGACCTTCAACTGCGTCATCGGCGCGAGGCGCAGCACATGTTCGTAGGGGCCGATGCGCTCGACCGCGCGCACCGCGCGCGGGCCGAGGCGCGCACCGGCGCGGTTGGTCACGCCCAGGTCCATCGGCACGCCGATCAGCGCGACGTCGAGGCCGGCGAGGTTCGGTGTCGGCGCGAGCCCGTCGGCGCGGTACGGCGCGTCGAGAAAGGTGGCCACGTCGGCGAACGGCCACTTGCGGCGGTCCGAACTGCTGAAGATGCGGTCGGCCACGGCCTTGAAGGCCGGGTCGAAGATGTCGCCGCCGCCCGCGTGGGCGTAGCGCTCGCGCAGCCGCGCGAGATGGGGATCGATGTTCATGATCTGTCTCGGGAAGAGGAGCGTGCGTGGTGGTCCACGCACAGGCGGGCGGCGGCCAGGTCTTCGAGCGCCATGCCGACCGATTTGAAGACGGTGATGTCGTCGGCGCCGCGGCGCGTGCCGGTGCGGCACAGCGCCGTGATGTCGCCGGCGATGCGAGACGCATCGAACGCGCCGCTCGCGATCGCCTGCACGATGTCGCCGGCTTCGCGCAGCGCGCCGTCGCGCGTGTCGCACCACACCGCGCTCGCCCGCGCGAACACGCGCTCGTCGGTCTCGCGCATCGTCGGCGTGAAGGCGCCGACCAGGTCGACGTGGGTGCCCGGGCGCAGCCAGTTGCCGTGCAGCAGCGCCTGGTTGGACAGGGTGGCGCAGCTGACGATGTCGGCTTGCGCCGCGGCATCGGCGAGCGAGGGCACAGCCTCGGCGCGCAGGCCCTGGGCTTGCAGCGCGTGCGCGGTGGCTTCGGACTTTTCCAGCGAACGGCCCCAGACCAGCACGCGGTCGATCGGCCGCGTCGTCGCGTGCGCGAGCGGCAAATAGTGTGCGAGTCGGCCGGTGCCGACCATCAGCAGGCAGCGGCTGTCGGGGCGCGAGAGATGGCGGCTCGCGAGGGCCGAGGCGGCCGCAGTGCGACGCGCGGTGAGCTCGCCGCCGTCGAGCACCGCGAGCGGCTTGCCGTTGGCCGGGTCCATCAAGAGATACAGGCCGTGGATCGACGGCAGGCCGAGGCGCTGGTTCTGGGGATAGACGCTGACGAGCTTGGTGCCGACGCCGAGGCTCGCGCTCCACGCCGGCATCACCAGCAGCACCGGCGCGTTCGTCTCGGCCTCGGTCAGCGTGTAGTGCAGCCGATCCGGCACCGTCGCATCGCCGGCAACGAAGGCGCGTTGCAAGGCCTCGATCAATGCCGGCCAGGGCAGCGCCTCGGCGACCGCCTGTGCGTCGAGGAACATCAGTGAATCGCTCATGGCCGAGCCTCAGGCATGGGCCGCCGGGAACACCGAGCAGCGCTGCGCATCGAAGTGCACAGCGATCTTTTGCCCGACCCGCGCTTCGCGCAAGGGCGCGTCGGCACTGCGGCAGCGCAGGCGCTCGTCACCGCAACGCACGATCAATTCCGCGAGCGGCCCGAGGTCGCGCACGAACTCGATGTCGCCGACCACGTGCGGCGCCGACGCCGAGCCCACCGCCTGCAGCCGCACGTCTTCGGCGCGCACCGCCAGCGTCACCGCACTGCCGGCCGCGAGCCGGCTCGACGCGCCGACATGCGCACCGAGCACATTGACCGCACCGTCGGCCTGCACCACGCCGGGCAGCAGGTTCGCCGCGCCGAGGAACTCGGCAACGAAGGCATTCGCCGGCCGGCGGTACACCTCGGTCGGCGTGTCGCACTGCTGCAAGCGGCCCTGCTTCATCACCACCAGCCGGTCGGCGAGCATCATCGCCTCGGTCTGGTCGTGGGTGACGACCACGGTCGTCACGCCGAAGCGCTGCTGCAGCTGGCGCAACTCGATCTGCATGCTGTCGCGCAGCTGCGCGTCGAGGGCCGACAGCGGCTCGTCGAGCAGGAAGAGCTGCGGCGGCACCGCCAGTGCGCGCGCGATCGCAACGCGCTGGCGTTGCCCGCCGGAGAGCGCGGCGACCGGCCGATCCGCGATGGCGGGCAGTTGCACGACTTCGAGCAGTTCTTCGACGCGACGCCGCCGTTGCGCCGCGCCAGCGCCGCGCAGCTTCATGCCGTAGCCGATGTTCTCGGCCACCGTCATGTGCGGGAACAGCGCGAGCGACTGGAACACCATGCCGAAGCCGCGCTGGTGCGGCGCGAGCTCGGTGATGTCCTTGCCTTCGAGCAGCAGCTGGCCGCGGTCGGCCTTTTCGAAGCCGGCGATGATGCGCAGCAGCGTGGTCTTGCCGCAGCCCGAGGGGCCGAGCAGGCAGACGAACTCACCGCGCGCGATGGTGAGATCGACGTCGGCGAGTGCGTCGACGGCGCCGAAGCGCTTGGTCAGGCTGCGGATTTCGAGGTGGGAGGTGGGTGCAGACATGCTGTGTCCTGGTTAGCGGCCCGGTTCAAAACAAGCGACCCTTGCCGGCGACGAGCTTGTCCACCCAGGCGATGAGCGCCACGTCGAGCCCGATGATCAAGGTCGAGATCGCGAGCGTCGTCGGGTCGAGCGACGACACGGTGCGGCTGTACATCCAGATCGGCAGCGTGCGCACGTCGATCGTGTACATGAAGAAGCTGACCGTGAACTCGTTGAACGAGATGATGAACGCGAAGATCAGCCCGGCCAGGATGCCCGGCTTCATCAGCGGCACCACCACGTCGACCGCCGCGCGCAGCGGCGATGCGCCGAGCGACATCGCGGCCTCTTCGAGGTCGCGGCCGACGCCGTGCATCGCGCTCAGGCAGTTGCGCAGCACGAAGGGCAGCGCCAGCGCGATGTGCGGGATCGCGAGCCGCCACAGCCCGAGCTCCACCCCCGTGCGCTGCGCCAGTGTCTCGGCCAGCAGCAAGTACGCCACGCCCAGCACCACCAGCGGAAACACCAGCGGCAGCGTGAACAGCAGCTGCACCCCGTGGCGCCAGCGCCCGATGCTGCGCACCAGCGCGTAGGCGAGCGGCACGCAGGCGAGCACGCTCGCGATCATGGTGACGGCGCCGACCGTGAAGCTGGTCGTCATCGCCTCGAAGGCCGACACCGTGCTGTCGCTGCCCTCGCCGCGCAGCACGTCGAACGCGCTGCTGTACCAGCGCAGCGACAGCGAGCGCGGCGGAAACTCGAGCCCCGTGTCGCCCGAGAACGACATGATCACGATCACGAGGACCGGCAGCGCGGCGACCAGCAGGCCGACGCCGGCCATCGCCAGCATCGCGACACGGAACGACCCGGCGTTCGTGCGGGACCACAGGGCGGCAGACATCAGCGGGCCTCCTTCAGTTGCACGGCGCGGGTGGCGAGCCATGTCGCCAGCATCATCGTGACGAGCGTGATCAGGATCAGCGCCACACCCGCGGCGGCCGCGCCGCCCCAGTCGAACATCGGCGAGATCATGTCGCGGATGGCCACGCCCATCATCTGCACCTTGCGCCCGCCGAGCAGCAGCGGCACCGCGAAGGCGCTGGCGTTGTAGGCGAAGACGATCGACGCGGCGCTGATCAGCCCGGGCTTGAGCAGCGGCAGCGTCACGTCGAAGAACGAGCGCCACGGCGTCGCCCCCATGCTGCCCGCGGCCTCCAGGTATTCCTGCGAGATCACGCGCATCGCGCCCAGCACCGGAAACACCGCCAGCGGCAACGCCGTCTGCACCAGGCCGACGAGCACGCCGACCTCATTGAACAGCAGCGACAGCGGGTGGTCGATGACGCCAGCCTGCATCAGCACCGTGTTGGCCACGCCGGTGGGCCCGAGCACCATCATCCAGCCGTAGGACTGGATCAGCAGGTTCAGGATCATCGGCAGCAGCACCAGGCTCGTGATGACGCGCCGCCACACCGGCTGCGCAAGCGCCGCCATCAGCATCGCGATCGGCACCGCGAGCGCCATGCAGATCAGCGTGCTCACGGTCGCGAGCTTGAGCGTCAGCAGCACCGAGCGCAGGAAGAAGGGCTCGAACAGCGCCCCGTAGTGCGCCAGCGACCAGCCGCTGATCGCCTGGCTTTCGGCCGACACCGAATAGCGCAGGATGAACAGCACCGCCGCCAGGAACGGCAGCAGCAGCACCAGCGCCGGCAGCACCAGCAGCACGGTGGCTCGCTTGCGGGGTGATGCGCTCGATGGTGCGCTCGGTGCTGCGCTGGGCATGGCGACGGTCAGCGCCGGGCGGCGCGCGTCAGCCCGGCGGGTGACGAGCGCGGCCCCGCGGGTGGTGGCGGTTTGCACAGCCTACCCTCAAGCGAAGGTCTGCGTATAGCGCTTGATCCAGCTTTCGCGCACCGCGGCGATGACGCTCTTGTCGTGGATCACCGCCTTGTCGCCCAGCTGCTCGGGCTTGATGATGTACGGGCTCTTCTGCGCCGCGGCCGACAGCACCGCCTTCTGGTTGACCGGGCCGTTGAGCACATCTTCGGCCATCCTGCCCTGCACCACCGGATCGAGCGTGTGGTTGAGGAAGGCGTGCACCACGGCGCTGTCGCCCGGGTGGCTCTTGGGCATGATCGTGTACATCAGGTCGGCGAAGAAGCCTTCCTTCAGGTTGTAGGTGGCGCCCAAGCCCGAGCTCGGGTCCTTCAGGTCCTTGGCGAAGAAGGCCGGCGCATAGACGCCGCCGATGTCGAGCGCGTTGGAGCGGAACAGCTGCGCGATCTGCGTCGGGTTCTCGCCGAAGGTCAGCACGCGGTCCTTCAGTTCGGCCAGGCGCTTGAAGCCGGCTTCGGGGTTACTCGCGCCGCCGCCGTTCAACTTGGCCGCCGCGACAATGGTGTCGAGCGCGTCGGTCCAGGTGGCCGGCGGCAGGAACAGGCGCTGCTTGTACTTCGGGTTCCACATCTCCTCGTAGCTCGTCGGCGCTTCCTTGAAGGTGCGGGTGTTGTAGAGCAGACCGCCGGTCCACAGCAGGTAGCCGATGCCGTAGCCGTCGGCGCCGGTGCGAAAGCGCGGGTCGACGTTCTGCAGGTTCGGCAGCTGATTCAAGTCGGGCTTTTCCAGCAGGCCGGCGGCGGCCAGCGTGGTGGCGCCCACGCCGGCGAGGGTGATCACGTCGTACTGCGCGCGGCTGCCGGCGGCCTTGAGCTTGGCCACCATCTCCGAGGTGCTGCCGGTGCGGTCGGCGATGACGCGCGCGCCGGTCTGCGCCTCGAAGGTCTGCGCGATGTTGCGCAGCACCGCGAGGCCGGTGTCGTCCGACCAGGTCAGGATGCGCACCGTCTTGCCGGCGAACTTGCGCTCCTGCGCCAGCGCGTGCAGCGCGGGGAAGGCCAGCGTCGTCGAGGCGAGGCCCAGGTTGGCGCCCAGCTTGAGCAGGTCGCGGCGTTGAATGTCTCGTGTCATGGTCTGTCTCCGGTGTGGGTTGTGATCGAAAGCCCTTGGATGTGACCTTAGCAGCGGGCCCGCGCCCCCGGTAGCCGCAAAATTGTCGGGCGGGTATAACGAAAACTGAATGCCCAACCTCGACCCCCACCTCCTGCGCGCCTTTCTGTGCGTGGCCGACGTCGGCACCGTCAACGGCGCCGCCGCCGCGCTGCACCGCACGCAGGCGGCCGTGAGCATGCAGATCCGCCGCCTCGAAGAGATGATGGGCGCGCCGCTGTTCGAGCGCTCGTCCAAGGGTCTTGCGCTCACCGCCGCCGGGCTGCTGCTGATGCCCTATGCGCGCGAGATCGTGACGCTGAACGACGAGGTGCACCAGCGCATCTGCGGCCAACGCATGGAAGGCCGCGTCAAGCTCGGCGTGGTCGAGGACTTCGCGGCGACCAAGCTCGTGGACATCCTGAAAGCGTTTCGCGACCTCAACCCGCGGGTGCAGATCGACCTCATCATCGAAGGCAACCGCCAGCTCGCCACCGCGTTCGAGCAGGACAAGCTCGACCTGCTGATCTGCGACACCAACGAGGTGGTTCGCAAGCCGCTGCTGGTGTGGCCCGAGCAACTGCTGTGGACGGTGCGCTCGGATCGGGCCGTGGCCACCGACGAGCCCTTGCCGGTGATCTTGTTCGAAGAGGGCTGCGCCTGGCGCACGCTCGCCATCGAAGCGCTCGCCGAGCGCAAGCTGCGCTGGAACGTGGTGTGCGAAGCTTCGACGCTCGTGGCCATGGCGACCGCAGTGCAGGTGGGCATCGGCATCGGTCCGATGATGGCGGCGACGATTCCACCCGGGTGTCGCGAGCTCGGCCGCGCGGACGACCTGCCGTCGCCGCTGCATGTGGACATCGGGCTGTACGTGCGAACCTCGGCGCCGGAGCAGGCGCGGTACCTGGCGGAGTTCGTGAGTCGCACGCCGGGGAGGTTGTTTGCGGAGTGGGGGCGGGTGAGCGCGGCGGGCTAGTGTCGTGACCAGCCGGGTGAACGGAAGTGTCTCCCCGATTTGAGCGCGATGTGAATGAATGGGGTGCCCCATGAACGCGATCATTGAGCTGAGTCGTGAGGGTTCGATCTTTGGAGCCGTTGCGCAGCAGGTGCCGGCTCCCGTCGGGGGCGAGCAGCCGACTACCGTCTGAGCTTCGAGTCGGCGCGCTCGCTGTTTGCCGAGTTGACGCCGGCACGCCTGGACCTGATGTCATGACGTGAGGCTCGTATCGAAGCCGGTAGTAGCGGTGCAAAGTTGAAGGCCAAAGCATTCCCCTCGCCCAACGGCTTGAGTTGCTCGGCCGCCTCGAGGCCGCGGCGCCCGGACTGCGCTTTCATCGCGAGGTTGTGATGGGCGCCCGCCTCTATCCCGAGGCAGTCGCGATGACGCTCCACGCCAAAGAACGCGAGCAACCGACCGAGGCTAGTGACACGACGGTAGTTCGAGCACATGAGCTGCTACCGTGGACTTGGACCACGTCTGCGTGAATGGCCGACTGTGGTGTTCGCAACGGTCAGCTTTCGGCGTCGGTGTTGCTCAGTCTGCCGCAGAAAAATGCGCCATCTGGTCTGCGTGTGCCTTCACGAAGGACGGGCGAGCCGTGGCGCGGGCGACATAGTCACGACAGGCTGGATATGTTGCTAGCCCGTCGAACCGATCGACAAGCCGCAGCACGTCCGCCATGAGTATGTCGGCGACGGAGAAGGTCCCGGCTAGCCATTCGCGTCCTGCCAACACCGCCTCCATGTGCTTGAGCCGGGCCTTGAGGAACTCGTCCAGTTGCTTCCGTCCCGGCGTTTCAGCGGTATCGCCGGAGAACACAAATATGGACCAGGGCAGGCTTGCCGCCTCGACCGAATTGAGCGCCGCGAACAGCCATTCTGTTGCCTCGCTGCGACCGTGTGGATCGGCAGGCATCAGCGCGTCACTGCGCTCGCCTAGATGAAGCAGGATCGCGCCGCTCTCGAAGATCGAGATGTCTCCATCGGTCAACCACGGCACCTGGCCGAAGGGCTGGTGCGAGAAATGCTCGGCATTCCGAGCGCGAAATGGCACGCTCTCGACGCGATAGGGCAACCCAGCCTCTTCCAGTGCCCAACGCACCCGTATGTCACGCACATAGCCGCGCGGCATTTCGGGAACCCAATCGAAGGTCGTGAGGATCAGGTCGACCATTCGGCATCTCCAAGGAAAACTGGTAGCTTATCGAGGAGGCCTCTCCGCATCAGGACCCCACCACTGCATCATTAGTTTGGGCTGCGTGATCGCCGCGTAGACCTTGGCGGGTGGGGCCTTGATCCTGCGCACGATGGTCACGCTCGGGAGGCTCTTGGTCATCGCTCGCCATCCTTTTCTACGAGCGCAACAAGTCGATCGATGCTTACCGTCCAGAAGCGTTCATACCGTTTGAGCCACGGTCGCCACGCGACGGTCAGCTTGCTATCCAGCGCGTGGTGACGCCCTCCTCGCGGGGCCGCCGGAATCTGTTGCGCGTTGCGCCTTCGGGCTTGTCCGGCCTCCCGCCTGCTTCGCCTTCGTACTCTCGGCGGCCTTGCCGCGTACGGGCCAAGCGCGCATCGCGGTCGTTGCCGTGGCGAGCAGGCTTGCGCGCGAGGCGCCGTCCCGGGCCTGAATGGACATGCCCTGGAACACGGTCGTGTAGAAGTTGGCCAGCGCCGCGGCATCGGTGCTCGCGGGCAATTCGCCCTCGCTGATGCCTTGCTTGATTCGCGCCTTGATGCCCGCTTCGGACGCCGCCCTTCGTTTGGCGAGCGCGGCCTGTACGTGGGCGGACGCCACCGAACAATTGGTCGCGGCCATGACCACCATGCAGCCCGCCGGGTGGCAAGAGCGCGTCAGCTCTTCGGCCGCCTCCTCGAGCAGGCGCTCGATCGCGCGCCGCGCGGTCGGCTCCTCGGCCAGCGCACGCGGCGCGCCGCTGCCCGGCCCGCTGGCGTAGCGCTCGATCGCTTCGAGGAACAGCCGCTCCTTGTCGCCGAACGCGGTGTAGAGGCTGGGCGGCGTGATGCCCATCGCCGCGGTGAGCTCGCTGATCGACGCCGCCTCGTAGCCCCGCTCCCAGAACACGTGCATGGCGTTCTCCAGCGCCTTGTCCCGGTCGAACGACAGCGGGCGCCCGCGCGCCTTCGTCACCTTCCCAACATTGTTTTCCATAATGATCGATACTAAATTGCTTGACGGGCTTCTGCAAGCCCGCTACATTGTCCTTCATTACGTAGCGATCGCTACGAAAGTGTCTCGGAGGACAACATGCAACCCATCCCCCTTCGTACTTTTCGCACCCGCCGCGGCCTCTGGGCCGCCGCCACGGCGTTCGCCGCGCTCACCGCGGTGGCAGGGGCCATCCTCGGCCTGAAGGCCTCGAGCGCCGCCGTCAACCCGTCCCCGCCGCCACAAGCCACACCCGTTTCGGTGGCCACCGTCGTGCAGAGCGATGTCGCCACCTGGGACGAGTTCTCCGGCCGACTCGAAGCGGTCGAGCGTGTCGACCTTCGGTCTCGCGTCGCGGGCACGGTTCAATCGGTGCACTTTCGCGAGGGCGCGCTGGTCAAGCAAGGGGACCTGCTGATCACCATCGACCCCGCCCCGTACGCGGCCGATGTGGAGCGCGTCGAAGCCCAGGTGGTGGCCGCCGAAGCGCGTGCCGCCTACACCCGCAGCGACATCGAGCGCGCGCAACGGCTGTGGGACGAGCACGCCATCGCCCAGCGGGAATACGACGAACGCAGTAATGCACAACGCGAAGCCGACGCCAACCTGCGCGCCGCGCGGGCGAACCTGCAGACCGCGCGGCTGAGCTTGGGCTACACGCAAGTGCGCGCGCCGGTCGCGGGACGCGTCGGACGGCTCGAGGTCACGGTCGGCAACCTCGTCGCGGCCGGTCCGGGCGCGCCGGTGCTGACGACGCTGGTGTCGGTGAGCCCCATCTACGCAAGCTTTGACGCCGATGAGCAGATCGTGACGCGCGCCTTGCGCGCATTGCCCAGCGGCGCCAGCGCGCGGGCGCAGCTGGAGCGCATTCCGGTGCAGATGGGCACCGCCGCCAGCGCCGACACGCCCTTCGAGGGCCGCTTGCAGCTGGTCGACAACCAGGTCGACGCGAAGAGCGGCACGGTGCGCGTGCGCGCGGTGTTCGACAACAAGGACGGCAGCCTGATGCCGGGCCAGTTCGCCCGGTTGCGCATGGGCCAGGCCAAGACCTCGTCGGCCCTGCTCGTCAACGAGCGGGCGGTCGGCACCGACCAGAGCAAGAGGTTCGTGATGGTGGTCGGCGCCGACAACAAGGCGACCTACCGCGAGGTCACCTTGGGCGCCAACGTCAACGGCCTGCGCATCGTGACCTCCGGCCTCAAGCCGAGCGAACGCATCGTCGTCAACGGCCTGCAACGCGTCCGCCCCGGTGCGCTCGTCGCGCCGCAGCCGGTCGCGATGGACGCCAAGCCCGAAATGCAGGCGCGTCGTGACGGCGCCGCCCAATCCTGAACGAGCCGATCATGAATCTGTCCAAGTTCTTCATCGACCGGCCGATCTTTGCCGGCGTACTGTCGCTCTTGATGTTCATCGCCGGCCTGATCGCGGTGCGCAGCCTGCCGATCTCCGAGTACCCGGAGGTCGTGCCGCCTTCGGTGGTGGTGCGCGCGCAGTACCCCGGCGCGAACCCGAAGGTGATCGCCGAGACCGTCGCGACGCCGCTGGAGGAAGCCATCAACGGTGTCGAAGGCATGCTCTACATGGGCAGCCAGGCCACCACCGACGGCCTGATGACCTTGACCGTCACCTTCAAGCTCGGCACCGACCCCGACAAGGCGCAGCAGCTGGTGCAAAACCGCGTCGCGCAGGCCGAGCCGCGGCTGCCCGAAGAGGTGCGCCGGCTGGGCGTGACGACGATCAAGAGTTCGCCCGACCTCACGATGGTCGTGCACCTGATGTCGCCGAGCGGCCGCTACGACATGACCTACCTGCGCAACTACGCGCTGCTCAACGTCAAGGACCGGCTGGCGCGGGTCAAGGGCGTCGGCGACGTGCAGTTGTTCGGCTCCGGCGACTACTCGATGCGCGTCTGGCTCGACCCGCACAAGGTCGCGCAGCGCGGTCTCTCGGCCGCCGATGTGGTCAGCGCGATCCGCCAGCAGAACGTGCAGGCCGCGGCCGGCGTCGTGGGCGCCTCGCCCGGCCTCGCCGGCGTCGACGTGCAGTTGTCGGTCAACGCGCAAGGCCGTCTGCAGAACGAGGACGAATTCGGCGACATCATCGTCAAGACCAGCGCCGATGGTGCGGTGACGCGGTTGCGCGACATCGCGCGCATCGAGCTCGGCGCCTCGGGCTATTCGCTGCGCTCGCTGCTCGACAACAAGGACGCGGTCGCGGTGCCCATCTTCGCCGCGCCCGGCTCGAACGCGATCCAGATCTCCGACGACGTGCGCGCCACCATGGCCGAGATCAAGCAGCACATGCCCGAGGGCGTGGACTACGAGATCGTCTACGACCCGACGCAGTTTGTGCGCGCCTCGATCGAGTCGGTGGTCCACACGCTGCTCGAAGCGGTGGCGCTGGTGGTGCTGGTCGTCATCTTGTTCCTGCAGACCTGGCGCGCGTCGGTCATCCCGTTGCTGGCGGTGCCGGTGTCGGTGATCGGCACGTTCGCGGTGATGCATCTGTTCGGCTTCTCGATCAACGCGCTGAGCCTGTTCGGCCTGGTGCTTGCGATCGGCATCGTCGTCGACGACGCGATCGTGGTGGTCGAGAACGTCGAACGCAACGTCGAAGCCGGCTTGGCGCCGCGCGAAGCCACTTACCGCGCGATGCGCGAGGTGTCGGGCCCGATCATCGCGATCGCGCTGACGCTGATCGCGGTGTTTGTGCCGCTCGCGTTCATCAGCGGCCTCACCGGCCAGTTCTACCGGCAGTTTGCGTTGACGATCGCGATGTCGACAGTGATCTCGGCCATCAACTCGCTGACCTTGTCGCCCGCGCTCGCCGCACTGCTGCTCAAGCCGCATGACGCGCCGAAGGACGCGCTGACGCGCGGCATGGACCGCGTGTTCGGCGGCTTCTTCGGCCGCTTCAACCGCGTCTTCGGGCGCGGTGCGGCGGCGTACAGCGGCGGCGTCAAGCGCGCCATATCCCGCAAGGCGGTGATGATGGCGCTCTACCTGGTGCTGGGGGCCTTGACCTTCGGCGTGTTCAAGGCGGTCCCGAGCGGCTTCGTGCCGGCGCAGGACAAACAGTACCTGATCGGCTTCGCGCAGCTTCCCGATGGCGCGACGCTGGACCGCACCGAAGACGTGATCCGCCGCATGGGCGACATCGCGCTCAAGCAACCCGGCGTCGAACACGCGGTGGCCTTCCCCGGCCTGTCGATCAACGGCTTCACCAACAGCTCGAATTCCGGCATCGTCTTCACGACGCTCAAGCCTTTCGACCAGCGCCGCGGCGCCGGCCAGAGCGCCGCGGCCATCGCCGGCCAGCTGAACCAGCAGTTCAGCCAGATCCAGGACGCCTTCATCGTGATGTTCCCGCCGCCGCCGGTGCAGGGCCTCGGCTCGACGGGTGGCTTCAAGCTGCAGCTCGAAGACCGCGCCTCGCTGGGCTACGCCGCGCTCGACGCGGCGACCAAGGCCTTCATGGCCAAGGCATATCAGGCGCCCGAACTCGCCGGCATGTTCTCGAGCTACCAGGTCAACGTGCCGCAGCTCTATGCCGACATCGACCGCACCAAGGCGCGCCAGCTGGGCGTGGCGGTGACGGACGTGTTCGACACGATGCAGATCTACCTCGGCAGCCTCTACGTCAACGACTTCAACAAGTTCGGCCGGACCTATTCGGTGCGGGTGCAGGCCGACGCCGCCTACCGTGCGCGCGCCGAGGACATTGGCGCCCTCAAGGTGCGTTCAGCCAGCGGCGAGATGGTGCCGCTGTCCGCGCTGTTGAACGTGAAGCCCAGCTTCGGTCCCGAACGTGCGATGCGCTACAACGGCTTCCTGTCGGCCGACATCAATGGCGGCCCCGCCCCCGGCTACTCGTCGGGCCAGGCCCAGGACGCGGTCAAGCGCATCGCCGCCGAGACGCTGCCGCAGGGCATCAGCTACGAGTGGACCGAGCTCACCTACCAGGAAATCCTCGCCGGCAACTCGGCGATCTGGGTGTTTCCGCTCGCCATCCTGCTGGTGTTCCTGGTGCTCGCCGCGCAATACGAGAGCCTGGCGCTGCCGCTGTCGATCATCCTGATCGTGCCGATGGGCCTGCTGGCCGCGATGACCGGCGTGTGGATGTCCGACGGCGACAACAACGTGTTCACGCAGATCGGGCTGATGGTGCTGGTCGGGCTGTCGGCGAAGAACGCGATCCTGATCGTCGAGTTCGCGCGTGAGCTCGAGTTCGCGGGGCGTACGCCGCTGCAGGCGGCCATCGAGGCGAGCCGGCTGCGATTGCGCCCGATCCTCATGACCTCGCTCGCCTTCGTGATGGGTGTGTTGCCGCTGGTGTTGTCGACCGGTGCGGGCTCGGAGATGCGTCGCGCGATGGGCGTGGCCGTGTTCTTCGGGATGCTCGGCGTCACCGCGTTCGGGCTCTTCCTCACCCCGGTGTTCTACGTGCTGTTGCGCCGGCTCACCGGCAACCGAACGCTCAAGCTGCACGGCCATGTGCCGCACATCGAAGCCTTTGCCGGCACGCCCGGGTCATCGGGCGGCGCATCGGCCAACCCGGTGCTTGCCGCACCGCTCAAGGATTGATCGTCATGACACATTCAAGCCTGCGTTCACACCTCGCGATCGTCCCGCTGCTCGCGGCCCTGGTGCTGGCCGGCTGCGCGTCGGCGCCGACGGCAGAGCCGAGCGCACTGCCGACGATTCCGGCAGCGTACAAGGAAGGCGACGGGCGTTGGACGGTGGCCCCGCCCGCCGAAGCGCAGCCGCGCGGCGCGTGGTGGAAAGCCTTTTCCGATCCGGTGCTCGACGAACTCGCCGAGCGCGCCGGACGCAACAACACGAGCATTGCGCAAGCCGCCGCGCGACTGGCGCAGGCCAAGGCGCTGCTGCGGTCGACCGATGCGGATCGCTCGGTGCAGGTCGGCGTGGGCGCTGGCGTTGCCCGCCAAGGCGGCGGCGTGGCCAATGCTGCCGGCACCGCGGGGACGCTGGCGAGCGCGGGTGCCAACCTGTCCTACGAGGTCGATTTGTTCGGCCGCCTCTCGAAGGCGAGCCGTGCCGCATCGCTCGATGCGTCCTCGCGCGAAGCCTTGTTGCAGAGCACGCGCCTGCTGGTTCAATCGAATGTGGCGCAGACCTACTTCGCCTTGCGTGCGCTGGACAACGAACGCTCGCTGGTGCGCGACACGGTCGCCGCGTACGCCGACACGCTGCGACTCACCGAGAGCCGATTCCGCGCCGGCGACGTAGCCGAACTCGACGTGGTGCGGGTGCGCACCGAGGTGGCTGCCACGCAATCCGAAGCGCTCGCACTCGAGCGTCGCCGTGCCGAGCTCGAGCATGCGCTCGCGGTGCTGATCGGCGAGTTGCCTGCGAATTTCGCGGTGGCCGAAATCGACTGGGCCGGCCCGCCGCCCGCTGTTCCCCCGGGCCTCCCGAGCAGCCTGCTGGCGCGCCGGCCCGACGTGTCCGCCGCCCAAAGCGCGATGCTGGCCGCGCAGGCGCGCGTCGGCGTCGCCCAAACCGCCTGGTTTCCGAGCGTGGCGTTGACCGCCTCGGGCGGCTACGCCTCACCGGAGTTGGGCGACCTGTTCAAGTGGTCGGCACGCGCCTGGGGTGTCGGCGCGTTGCTCTCGCTGCCGCTGTTCGACGGCGGTCGGCGCGAGGCCGGTGTGCAAGGCGCCAGCGCGCAACTCGATGGCGCCGCGGCGAGCTATCGCGAGCAGGTCCTGGTGGCGTTCAAGGATGTCGAGGACCAGCTCTCGTCCTTGCGCCTGCTCGGCGCCCAGGCCGACGTGCAGGCGCAAGCCGTGGCATCGGCCAGCCGCGCCACGGTGCTGTCCGACTCGCGCTATCGCAACGGCCTGGTCAGCCAGCTTGAATTGCTGGACGCGCGGCGCCGCGAAGCGAGCAATCGGCGCGAGGCCTTGCAGGTGCGTGCCGCGCAGTACCAGGCGACGGTCGGCCTCATCCGCGCGCTGGGTGGCGGCTGGGGCACCGCACACGGCGCTTCCGGTGTGGTGCAGACGCGCCTCGTGATGCAGTGAACCGGCCTGTGGTCAGGGCGAAAACGACGCACCTGCGACGCTTACAGTAGGCGCACCATGCGAGAACTCATCGCGCTGCTCGTCGATCACGGGGTGCTCATCGTGTTTGCGGCCACCCTGGCGGCACGCATCGGCGCACCCGTTCCCGCGTCGCCCTTGCTGGTCGTCGCCGGCGGGCTCGCCGTGGCGGGAGAGTTGTCTTGGATCGCCGTCCTGGGCGGCTCCATCGTCGCCAACATCGTCGGCGATGGCGTCTGGTTCCATGCCGGACGGCGCCATGGGCACCGCGTGATGAAACTGCTGTGCCGGATCTCGCTGTCTCCAGACTCCTGTGTGCGCCAGAGCGAATCCCTCATCACGCGCTGGGGCGGCAGTTCGCTCATCGGCGCCAAATTTCTGCCTGGCGTGTCGGTCGTCGCGGCGCCGATGGCCGGAGCTTTGGGCATGTCATGGTTGCGCTTCCTCGCGTTCGAGATGGTCGCGGCCACGATCTGGACCATGGTCTTTCTCGCCCTGGGCATGGTCTTCAGCGGCCAGATCCAGCAGATTCTGGACATGATGGCCAACACCGGGACCGTCGCGACCGGCGCTCTGGTGCTGGCGCTGGTGGCCCTGCTGGCAGGCCGCTATTGGCGCCGACGTGGATTCCTGCGCGAAGTGGAGATGTCGCGGATCAGCGTGGACGACCTGCACGACCTGATTCGCCTGGGCCACGATCCGATGGTCATCGACGTGCGCTCCGAAGCGAGCGTGAAGATCGATTCGCGGCGCATTCCCGGCGCAGTCTCTGTCCAACTGCAGGCGATGCGCAGCAAGGCGTCCGAGCTTCCGCGCGATCGCGAGATCGTTCTGTACTGCAATTGCCCCAACGAAGTGTCTGCCGCGCGTGCGGCACGTATGCTCGCAGCACAGGGTATCGAGCGCGTGCGCCCGCTGGCGGGTGGCTTGGATGCCTGGGTCGCGGCAGGCCGACCAACCATCGCGGACTAGGCTGATCGACACGGACTGGGCCCAGACGGTGTGGTGCGCGTATCGGGGTCTACCTGCAACGCCCTTCTGTGCTGCTCACGTCAAACGTTGGCCGCAGCGATGACCGCTTTCTGACATCTCGTCAAGCGGTAGCGAAGTTCGACAAAGTTCGGCCTCGGCATCGGCAAGGATTACCGCTTCAAGACGGACATCGCGCTGCGCATCCAGGTGGAGGCGCCGGCGACGCGTTGACAGCCCTGGCCCGCAGGCGTAGCGTCGCCGCTGCCCGCTTCGATGCGGCGTCTCGATTCAACCGTTTAAGGAGGGCCATTCCATGGTCAAGCGCGCTTTCCGGTTGTCACTGGTCGCTGCGGCGCTCGTGCCCGCGGTCGTGTATGCCCAGCACCCCATGCCGGCGAAATCCGATACCGCCAAACCGGCCGCGAGGATCTCGGACGCCAAGAAGCTGGCCGATGCGATGAGCGCCGCGCCGGCGAGCATCAGCAAGCACGCGACGATCATGGATTGGCCGGCGAAGGAAGGTGATCAACCCAGGCAATTGCGCGCCGGCACCAACGGATGGGTCTGCTTCCCGAGCACGCCCTCGGAATTCAGCAAGGCGTCGGGCGGCGACCCGATGTGTCTGGACAAGCAGTGGCAGGGATGGGCCCAAGCCTGGATGAGCAAGGGCCAGCCGAAGGTGACAGGCACCGGCGTGGCCTACATGCTCAAAGGCGACCGCGGCGCGAGCAATACCGACCCGTTTGCGACCGGGCCGGCGGCGAACAACGAGTGGGTGGTGTCACCACCGCACATCATGGTGCTCTACGAGGACTTGAAGATGCTCGACGCATTCCCCACCGATCCGAAATCCGGCGGGCCGTGGGTGATGTGGAAGGGCACGCCGTACGCGCATCTGATGGTGCCGGTGTCGGGGTCCCAGGGCGCCAAGATGCCCGCGCCGAAGTAGCGCAGGACGCCTCGCTCCGGCGGCTCAGTCGGGCTCGCTGTCCTCGAGCAGCGAGAAGCTGATGGCAGGCGGTCTCGCGCGGCGTGCGCACCAGGCCGCCTTTCTTCGTGGTGACCCCAACCAGAGGAGAGGACCATGGCAACCGAGAAGCGCCCGATCGCCCAGTTCGAGCCCGGCATCTTCCGGGTGAACCCGCCCAAGAACGCCAAGGCCGTGAGCGACCTTGTCCGCGCGCACGGCATCCAGATCGTCGACCTCAAGTTCACCGACCTGCCCGGCCTCTGGCAGCACTTCTCGATCGGGCTGCCGGAGCTCAACGACGAGTTGTTCGACGACGGCATCGGGTTCGACGGCTCCTCGATCCGCGGCTTCCAGGAGATCCACGAGTCGGACATGCTGCTGCGGCCGGACCCGGCCACCGCGTTCATCGATCCGATGTGCGAGACGCCCACGCTCTCGCTGATCTGCAACGTGATCGACCCGGTCCTCAAGAAGCCCTACTCGCGCGATCCGCGCCACGTGGCCCAGAAGGCCGAGCAGCATCTGAAAAGCACCGGCATCGCGCAGACCTGCTACTTCGGCCCGGAGCTCGAGTTCTTCATCTTCGACTCGATCCGCTTCGAGCAGAACGCGCATTGCGGCTACTACTACGTCGACTCGGTCGAGGGCGAATGGAACTCGGGCCGCGACGAAGGCGCGTTCGGCGGCGGCAACCTCGGCTACAAGCCGCGCTACAAGCAAGGCTACTTCCCGGTGCCCCCGCACGACACACTGCAGGAGATCCGCTCGCAGATCGTGCTCGGGCTGATGAACGCGGGGGTGCAGGTCGAGGTGCACCACCACGAGGTGTCGACCGCGGGGCAGAACGAGATCGACATGAAGTTCGCGCCGCTCGTGCGGATGGCCGACAACGTGATGATCTACAAGTACTTCGTCAAGAACATCGCACGCCAGCACGGCAAGGTCGCCACCTTCATGCCCAAGCCGATCTTCGCGGACAACGCGAGCGGGATGCACTGCCACCAGAGCCTGTGGGCCGAGAAGACCAATCTCTTCTACGACGCCAAGGGCTGGGCGCTGACCTCCGACCTGTGCCGCTGGTACATCGGCGGGCTGCTCAAGCACGCGCATGCGCTGATGGCTTTCTGCGCGCCGACCACCAACTCGTACCGCCGGCTCGTGCCGGGCTACGAGGCGCCGGTGAACCTTGCGATGTCGCAGCGCAACCGCTCGGCCGCGGCGCGCATCCCGATGTACTCGGACTCGCCGAGCGCCCGGCGCGTCGAGTTCCGTTGCCCCGATCCGTCCGCGAACGCCTACCTCGCGTTCGCGGCGATGCTGATGGCGGGCCTCGACGGCATCGCCAGCAAGGCCGACCCCGGCCCGCCGCTCGACAAGAACATCTACGAGCTGCCGCCGGAAGAGGCCCAGCGGATCGAAAAGGTCCCCGGGTCGCTCGACGAGTCGCTGCGCGCGCTGGAGAAGGACCACGACTTCCTGATGCGCGGCGACGTGTTCACCCCCGACGTGATCGAGAACTGGCTCGAGTACAAGTGGAAGCACGAGGTCGATCCGGTGCGGCTGCGCCCGCACCCGTGGGAGTTCTATCTCTACTTCGATGTCTGAGAACCTGCGGCGGTGCGGCGTCTCGGGAAATGCGCAGGCCGGAACGCAGGCAAAATCTCCCAGATGGGGGCAGACCAATGAAGGCCGGTTGGCGCTTGGCATTCGCGTGTGCGGTCGCATTGGCGGCCGCACCCGTTCAAGCGGCCATCGAGCTCCAGTTCTGGCACTCCATGACGGGTGTTCTGGCCGACCAGGTCACCACCATCGCTGCGAAGTTCAACAGCAGCCAACGAGAATACCGCGTGGTGCCGGTCTACAAAGGCGACTACGACCAGGGCATCGCTGCCGGCATCGCCGCCTTTCGGGCCGGCAACGCCCCCCACATTCTTCAGGTCTATGAGGTTGGCACGGCGTCGATGATGGCGGCCAAGGGTGCGGTGAAGCCGGTCTACGAGCTGATGACCGAAGCGGGCGAGCCGTTCGACCCGGCCGCCTTCCTGCCCCCTGTGGCGAGCTACTACACCGACTCGAAGGGCAAGATGCTGTCCTTGCCCTTCAACGCCTCCACCACGGTGCTCTACTACAACAAGGACCTGTTGCGCCGCGCCGGCCTGGATCCCAAGCGCCCTCCGCGCACCTGGCAAGAACTGGAGGCGGCCGCAGCGAAGCTCAAAGCGGGGGGCGTGGGGTGCGCCTACACGAGCGCATGGCAGTCGTGGGTTCACCTCGAGAACTTCAGCGCCCGCCACAATCTGCCCTTCGCCACCCGATCCAATGGGTTCGAGGGTGCGGACGCGCGCTTCGTGTTCAACGGTCCCGTTCAGGTCAGGCACCTTGCCAAACTTGCGGAGTGGCAGAAGAAGGGTTACTTCGCCCACAGCAGCCGCAAGCGAGAGGCTCAAGAGCGGTTTTTCGACGGCACATGCGCCATGCTCACCAGCTCGTCTGCCGCCTATGGCAACGTGCTGAAACTGGCCAAATTCGACTTCGGCGTGGCGCCACTGCCCTACGACGCCGACGTGACGGGTGCGCCCAAGAACACGATCATCGGCGGGGCGAGCCTGTGGGTGTTCGCAGGCAAGAGCCGCGAAGAAAACCACGGGGTGGCCAAGTTCTTCCGTTTCCTGTCGCAGCCCGAGATTCAAGCCGAGTGGCATCGGACCACAGGCTACCTGCCCATCACGAAAGCCGCCTACCAGCTTGCCAAGAAACAGGGGCTGTATGAGCGTCAGCCCGGCCTGGACGTGGCGGTGCAGGAAATGATGGGTGAGACGCCGACGGTCCACGCGCGCGGCCTGCGGGTCGGCAATTTCGTGCAGATTCGCGCGGTGATCGATGAAGAGCTGGACGCCGTCTGGAGCGGCCGGAAAACGCCACGGCAAGCCCTGGATTCGGCAAAGGCCCGCGGCGATGTCCTGCTGAAGGAATTTGAACAAGCCCATCATCCCTAGCCACTGGCAGCGCTGGGCACCGCGACCCGCGTGGGTGGCGGGGGCGCTGCTGCTCGCCGGCATCACGTTGACCCTCTTGGCGTGGCGGGCTGCCGTGTCCGAGGTGGAGCGCGGCGCGGCCAGTCAGTTCGAGACCAACGTGAAGGAGATGCGGCTCGCCATCCGCGAGCGCGTTCTCGCCTACGAATCCTTGCTGCGCGGCGGGGCCAGCCTGTTCGCCGCGCTGCCGGAGGTGAGCCGCGACGCCTGGCGCGCGCACATTCAAGGCGTGGTGGAGATGGGGCGCAACTACGCCGGCATCCAGGCGGTCGGCTTCGTGCAGATGATTCCCCGCGAGGACCTGGCTGCCCACATCCACGGGGCGCGCTCGGAAGCGCTCCTCGACTACACGGTCTGGCCCGCCGGCGAGCGCGCCCGGTATTCCACGGTCTTCTACATCGAGCCCTTCACCGAAACCAACCGCCGCATGCTCGGCTATGACATGAGCACCGATCCCGTCCTGCGCGCAGCCATGGACCAAGCCCGCGACACGGGTGCTCCGATGGCGTCGGGCAAGCATTCGCTGCAGGGAGAAGACGCCAATCAACACCCGGGCTTCGTCATGTTCGTGCCGGTCTACCGCTACGGCGCGCCCTTGCGCGGCGACCTGGTCGAAGATCGGCGCGCAGCGCTCGTCGGCTACGTGTTCAGCCCGTGCCGGGTGGACAAGCTCATCGAAAGCGCGGCTCCGCGGGAAATGCGGGACATCAAGGTCGAGGTCTATGACGGCCGCGCCATCGCCGCGCCTGCCCTCCTGTACGACCGCGCCTCAGCGCCGACGGCGGGGGGGCGCTTCATGCAACTGACGACTTTGGAAGTCAGCGGCCTGGCCTGGACCCTGCGCTTTGGCTCCACTCCAGCATGGGAAGCCGCCATCGCGTACGACCGGCCGCGCATCGTCCTGATTGCCGGCGGCCTGATCAGCCTGTTGCTGGCCGTCGCAGGTTGGTCCTTCGCGGTGACCCGGTCGCACTCTCGGGACCTGAAAAATCACCAGGATCGCCTTGAAGATCTGGTCCGAGAACGAACGGCCGAGTTGACCGTGGCGGAGCAGAAGTACCGCAGCATCTTCGAGAACGCCGTCGAGGGCATCTACCAGACCACGCCCGAGGGGCAATACCTCACAGTCAACCCGGCGCTCGCCCACATGCTGGGGTTCGACACCGCCGCGGAGATGATCGCCGCGAGAAATGCGACCGAGGGCTATGTGGATCCGCAGCAGCGGCTCGAGTTCAAACGAATCCTGGAGGAGCGCGGCAATCTGCAGGGGTTCATCAGCCAGGCCTATCGACGTGACCGCAGCAAGATCTGGGTGTCGCTCAGCGCCCGCGCAGTGCGCGACGCGACGGGCACAGTGCTCTACTACGAGGGGACCGCCGAAGACGTTACCGATCGCATGCTCGCCGAGGAAAATGCCCGACACCTGATCCGCGAGGAAGCCGCGCGCCAGGAAGCCGAGGCGTCGCGCGGCGAGATCGCCGCGGCGCATGAGCAACTGAAGACTTGGGTCGGTGAGCTGGAGCAGAACAACCGCGCGATGGCGCGGCTCGGCGAGATGGTCGGACTGCTGCAGTCGTGCATCACGGCCGCAGAGTCGCGCGACGTGGCGGCCAATCAGTTGAGGCAGATCTTCGAAAGCGACGCTGGCGCGCTCTACCTGTTCGAGCCGGAACGCCACATGCTCGAACTGGCCGCAAACTGGGGACAGGCTCCGCCTCGTTCGGGGCTCTTTGGTGCCGACGATTGTTGGGCGATGAGGTCGGGCCGCCAGTACACGGTCGAGGGCGATGCAGGGGGTCTGCGCTGCCGACATGTCGATGAAGACTGCGCCGCGTACGCCTGCGTGCCGCTGATCGCGGAGGGCGTTGCACTGGGGCTGCTGCATATCCGATGCGCCGCCGATCGGTCGATCGAGCAGCGTCGTCCGTTCCTTCACATCGTTGCTGAGAACCTCGCCCTGGGCCTGGCGAACGTTCGGCTGCGTGAGGCGCTGCGCGCCCAGGCGATTCGCGATCCGCTCACCGGCCTGTACAACCGGCGTTTCATGGCAGAGTCGATCGAGCACGAGTTGGACCTCGCCGCGCGACGGTCCGACTCGCTCGCGCTGGTGATGGTCGACGTCGATCACTTCAAACGGCTGAACGATTCACTTGGACATGAAGCCGGCGACACGGTCCTGAAGGAAATTGCCGCCTTCATCGGCGCGCACATCCGCAGCTCCGATCTGGCGTGCCGCTACGGCGGCGAAGAGATCCTGATCATTCTTCCGGACACGGGGCTGGAAGCGGCGCAAGGATTCGCCGAGAAGTTGCGGCTGGGCGTGCGCGCGATCGAGCTGCACGCGGCCGCGCGTGCCATCGGTCCGGTCACGATTTCGCTCGGCGTTGCCGCGTTTCCCGAGCACGGACAAAGCACAGCGGCTTTGCTGCGTGCGGCCGATACCGCGCTGTATCGAGCGAAGGCTCAGGGTCGCGATCGCGTCGTCATGGCAGCGAACTGAGTTGCAGCGCTGGTTGCACGCGGGTCGAGACGGTGAGACGCTTGGCGCACGGCCGCTGCGGCGGCGTTGCCGGGGTGCGCTATGTCGGCACATGACGTTGGCGGGAACACGAGCCTGAAGACCTCGCTGTGCACGCGGCTCGGCATCGACCTGCCGATCATTCAGGCGCCCATGGCCGGCGGATGGACGACGCCCGCACTCGTCGCAGCGGTGTGCAACGCGGGCGGGCTGGGCATGCTCGCCGCGGCCCGCTTGTCGCTGGAGCAGCTGCGCGACCAAATCGACGCCGTGCGGCGGCTGACCTCGCGGCCATTCGGGGTCAATTTCCTGCTGGCCCCGCCAGACGCTGCGCCCACCGATGTGAGCGCCATCCAGCGCGCCCTCGATGTCGGCCGCTCCAAGCTGGGCTTGATGCCCGGTTCGACGGCGCTGCAACTGCCGCCGTCGCAAACGGCGGCGCAGTTCGACCTCGTCTGCGAGACGAGGGTGCCGATCGTGGGCTTCGCGATGGGAGATCCCGGACCTTGGGCCGAGCGCGCAAAGCACGGCGGGGCATTCGTGATGGCGATGGCAACGACGGTCGACGATGCGCTTCGCCTGCAGGCCTCCGGCGTGGACGCGATCGTTGCACAGGGCAGCGAGGCGGGAGGCCATCGGTCGAGCCTCGACCTGCCGTCGGACGCCGAAGCGCCGCTCGTCGGCTTGCTGGCACTCGTGCCGCAGATGGTCGACGCCGTGCAGGTGCCGGTCATTGCTGCCGGCGGCATCATGGACGGACGGGGCGTGCTGGCGGCGCTGGTGCTCGGCGCCCAGGCGGCCCAGCTCGGCACCCGCTTCCTGCTGGCGACGGAAAGTGGGACCTTCGACGC
Organism: Piscinibacter sp.; assembly: GCA_036507085.1. Taxonomy (GTDB): domain Bacteria; phylum Pseudomonadota; class Gammaproteobacteria; order Burkholderiales; family Burkholderiaceae_C; genus Albitalea. The sequence goes on from DASXQQ010000104.1 coordinate 58,004, forward strand.
CTATCGGCAACGGCTCATCGAGGCCGCCGAGATCGATACGGTGGTGACCCGCAGCTTGACGGGACGGGCGGCTCGAGCCCTTCGCAACGACGTGGTTCGGACCGTCGAAAGCGCGGGGGCATCGGTCCTCGGATGGCCTTATCAAGCACTGGCTGCCGAGGATGTGTACCGCGCCGCCATCGCGAACAACGACGCGGCGTGGGCGCCGCTGCTTGCAGGCCAGGGGCTGAGGCTGGCCCGCAAGGCTTCGTCAGCCGCCGAGATCATGGCGTCGCTGAAAGAGGAGCTGGCACTGCAGCTGGAGGCGTTGAATCGACCTGCCTAGACGGGTCACGTTGTGCTGGAAGGCACCCTCGAGAGCGGCCCGCGGGCGCGCGTTAGAGGCCGATCAACCCACAGCGCAAGCCTTCGCGCACCGCCTCGGCCCGCGTGGCCGCGCCGACCTTGGCCAGGATTTGCGCGACGTGGTACTTCGCCGTGTGCGCAGAGATGCCGAGCACGCCGCCGATGTCGCGATTCGACAGGCCCTTGCCGAGCAGCTCGAAGACTTCGAGTTCGCGCGGAGTCAGCGGCTCATGCTCCGCAACGCCGGCGAACCACGGGGACTCGCGCACCGACAGGCCTTCGAGCACGGCACCGACCGCGGCGCGCAGGCGGCTCGCGCTCGCGTCAGCCGCCAGTCGTGCGCTCGCACGCTGAGCGCCGCGCACGACGATCTCGTCGCCGAGCAACACCCAGGCATCGGCGTTGTCTTCGGCGCGTCCGACGCGCACATCCCAGTCACCCGCGGCGCGCAGTGCCGCGGCCACGCCGTCCGCAAGCAGCGGAGAAGGGCTGACGATGACGATGCGCGGCATGCGTTCTAGCGGCAATGCCCGCTCGGCCGCTCGGCCACTTCGAGCGACAGTTCGTGTCCCCGCCCGCCGCGTGCCACGAGCACCCGCACCTGCGCGCCCACTTGCAGCAACTCGCGCAACGCCTCGAGGCTGCCCACGGGTTCGCCGCCGACCTTGACGATCACGTCTGCGACCAGAAGCCCGGCACGCGCTGCCGGCCCATCGTCGGCCACCGAGCTGACGAGCAGGCCGTCCACCGCCGCCCCGTCCAGCGTGGCGCGCACCGGCTGTGCGGCGATGCCGATGTAGCCCTGCTGCACGCGGCCATGCGCGAGCAACTGGTCGAGCACGCGGTCGACGGTCGCCACCGGGAGCGCGACGGCGTGGTGGCGCGAGAACGCGCTGCTCGCGATGCCGAGCACCTGGCCCGACGCATCGGCCACCGGTGCGCCGTCGAGCCCGGGATAGAGCCCGCCGTCCAGCCGGATCAGTCGATCGACACGGCCGCCGCGCCAGGTGCGCCATTCGCCGCCTGCCGAGCCGACGTGGCCGAAGCTCGCCTGCGTCAGCCCTGAAGGCTCGCGGCCGACGGCGAAGACGAAGTCGCCGGCGCGCGGCGCAGCCGCCGCAGCGCGCTCGGCCACCGGCATGGCGCCGCTCGAGAAGGCGACCGCCGCGAGGTCGGTGCCGCCATCCACGCCGCGCACCTCGCCTTGCACCTGCTCGCCATCGGGTAGCACCAGCGACACGCTCGACGAACGCCACAGCGCCGACGCGCTGCCGACCACGACGCCGTTGCGCCACAACACGCCGGAGCTGCGATGGCGACGCGTGACCAGGCCGACCACCGACGCGGCCAGCCGCTCCACGGTGTCGGGCAAAGCAGAAGGCGAGTTGAGGCTGTTCATGGAAGCAGAGCCAATGCGTGATGTGAGGGTGCCATCGTGCGCGTTGCATCGACAATGCGCCTCCGCCGACCGGCGGGGCAGGCCCTGCCCGTTCGGGCAGGACTTCGAAGCTGACACTTGGGGCCAGCATTGCGACAAACAAGGCCAGCTCCGCCATCAGAATTACCCGCGCATTACGATGCGCTTCGGTTGGCGGAGCGGCCTGGGGGCTGAAATGGCGCGACAGTCAATGGCCATCTGCGGGCACCGGCCCGGTTCCAACGGCAGGTATGTGGCGTGTTATCGGCAGGCAGTCAGCGGCCAGGAGCGGTCGGACATGACGGGCAGCTTGCAGCGCCCTTCACATTCAAGGACTTGCTGCGTTCCTATTCGATAACCTCGTCTGCCGAGAGTAAGAGCGCCTGCGGCACAGCGATCCCAAACGCCTTGGCCGCCTTCTTGTCGATCACCAATTCGAGCTTGGTGGCCCGCTCGAACGGAATCTCGGCCGGTTTCTCGCCTTTGAGGATCTTGTCGACCAGCGCCGCCGCACGCCCGAACACAACGGGGGGAAGTCTGACTGGTACGAGGCCAGACCGCCACCGGTCAGGAAGTCGCGGCCGCCCCACACCGATGGCATGCGCCGCTGCAGGCACAGTTCGTTGAGCCGGACCGGACGCGTGTACGGGTTGGCGTCGGCGAGCACGACCAGGCCGCCGACAATCGCAAGGCTGCTGCTTCGCTGCCCGTCCGATTACTCAATAGCTTCCAGTACGAGCGCAACTGCGCCTTCGAGAACGGCCGCTTGTCGGCACGGTCGAACAGGAGCCTCAACTGCTTCGATCACGTGCCGCTTGAAAATCTGGGCGGCACCGACGTGACTGCGGCGACCCTGCGTCTTCAGATACGCCACATATGCATCGAGGAGCCGCGCGGCTAGGGCGGGCTCAACTCGCGCGCCACAGCGGTGAAGTAGCGCAGGTGCCGAAGTCCGAGATTCATCGGACGGAAAAACGAGCGCGGCATCGGAGGAACGGGAGGGTCGGTAGAAACCCGATGCCTGCATACCTTGAAGGTATCTTGCCGGACCCAAACGATATTGGACCAAACGACTCCCGGCAACCAATATTCAGCCCATGAAATCGAGCCCCACTGCCCACTTCATCGATGCCTGATGCCCGCCATGCTGTTCCACGTGCAAATGACCGTCCGGGAACTCAAGGCGCGCGAGAAGGCGATCGCCCAGCAGCCTCGCACGACACGCTGATGAAACTGCCCCTCTTCCCGTACATGGACATCGAGGTGCAGCCCCTATGCCGCCATGCCTCGTCGGTCCACGACGACGACCGCTGAACCGACTCACAGACCAGGAACCACCATGAACCGCCGTACCCTCCTCGCCGCTGCCATCTGCGCCCTGTCCACCGGCGCCGCGCTGGCGCAGCCCGAGGCCTACCCGAACAGGCTGATCAAATGGATCGTGCCATTCCCGCCGGCCGGCGCGATGGACAACATCGCCCGCACGCTCGGCGAGCACATGGGTCGCAAGCTGGGCCAGACCTTCGTCATCGAGAACCGGGCCGGAGCCGGCGGCAACATCGGCGCCGACGCGGTGGCCAAGTCCGCACCCGACGGCTACACGATGATGATCGTGGCCAACGGCATGGCGGTAAACAAGTTCCTCTACAGCAAGCTGAGCTACGACCCCGTTAAGAGCTTCGCGCCGGTCTCGCTGGTCGCCGTCGTGCCCAATGTCCTGGTGACGAATGCCGCGTCGTCGAAGGCAAAGACGGTGTCCGACGTGATTGCGCAGGCCAAGGCGCAGCCCGGAAAGGCCACCTACGCGTCGGCCGGAAACGGCACCTCGATCCACCTCGCGGGCGAGCTCTTCACCTCAATGGCGCAGGTCGAAATGCTGCACGTGCCGTACAAAGGCAGCGGCCCGGCAGTCACCAACCTCATCGGCGGCCAAGTCGACTACATGTTCGACAGCATCACCTCGGCCATGCCCCACATCCAGTCCGGCAAGCTCCGCGCGATCGCGGTGACGACGGCCAAACGTTCATCGGCGCTGCCCAACGTGCCGACGATCGCGGAAGCCGGCCTGCCCGGCTACGAGCTGTCGCCGTGGTTCGCCGTGTACATGCCCGCCGGCACGCCAAAGCCCGTTGTGGACAAGATCAATGCCGCGCTCGTCGAGGTGATGAAGCTGCCTGAAGTGAAGGCGCGTTTCGCCGCCATTGGCGCCGAGGCCATCGGCAGCACTCCCGAGCATTTGGCGACCCACCTGGAAAGCGAGATGGCCAAGTGGGGCAAGATCATTCAGTCGCGCGGCATCCGGGCAGACTGAAGCGACGCCTGTATCAGGAACGATGAGCAACCCCTGTCGTCCCTGCTTGAACTGTTCACCACGAGAAGCGCGGCTGAGAGAAGCAATCGCTGAGGAAGTTGATCAGCACACGCACCTTGGGTGACACGTGCTTGCGAGTCGGATAGACGGCATAGATGCCGAGCTCGATCGACTTGAACTCGGGCATCAATTCCACGAGCGTGCCGGCCGCCAGGTCTTCGCCGACCAAGAAGGTGGGCTGCAGGATCACACCCTGATGCACCAGCGCCGCCGCTCTGCAGGTGTCGCCGCTGTTCGTGTGAATGCAGGGTCGGGTGCGGACGCTGACCTTGCCTTGCGGGCCGTCAAAGTGCCATTCGTCCTTGGTGGACCAGTAGCTGTAGGCGACGATCGCGTGATCGATCAGTTCGCTCGGATGTCGGGGCGTACCGCGTTCCTCGAGATAGTGCGGTGATGCACACAGCACCATGCGGGTGGCCGACAGACGTTTGCTGACCAGTGTCGAACTCGGCAGCGTGGCGATCCGAATCGCCAGGTCGTAACCCTCCTCGACGAGATCGACCACGCGATCAGTCAATGTCACGTCGAGCGCGACTTTCGGATGCAATGCCCGGAATTCCCCCCACAGGGGCGCCAGATGGCGAATACCGAAAGTCACCGGCGCATTCAACCGGACGAGACCGCTGGCGTCGGCATTTCCGGAGGTGATCTCCGCCTCAGCCTCGTCGACTCCCGACAGCAGTTCCTTGCATCTCGCATGGAACACCTGACCCTCCTCGGTCAGCGACAGTCGTCGCGTCGTGCGGTGCAAGAGCCTGACGCCCAGGCGCGACTCCAGATCACCGACGTATCTCGACACTGCCGCCTTCGACATGGCAAGCGAGTCCGCCGCCTTGACGAAACTGCCCGAATCGACGACCGCGGCGAAGGTCTGCATCTCCAGGAACTTGTCCATTGTCTCGACCGAAGGAACAGTTGATCTCAGGATAAGCTGTTTATCCCAAGACCGCGAGTTTCTACAGTTGAGTCCATGCGCTGCCTACCTGCTGCACGTCGCCGCAGAGGCTCCGCTTAGAGGACTCATCATGAAGATCACCGTAGTGGGCGCCGGCAACATGGGCGCGGCGTTTGTCAAGCAACTCACTCGTGCCGGCCACCAGGTCAGCGTGACTGCGCGTGACGGCGCAAAGGCAGCGCAGGTTGCCGCCGCGAACCCTGGAGCCGCGGCCGTCCCCACGGCCGGTGCCGCGACAGGCGCTGACGCCGTTGTGCTGGCCACCGGCTACGGCGATGCAGTGGACGCGCTCAAGTCGCTCGGCGGCCTGCAAGGCAAGGTGGTGATCGACATCACCAACCCGCTGACAGCCGACTACATGGGGTTGACGCTCGGTCAGAGCACCTCGGCGGCCGAAGAGATCGCCAAGGCCGTGCCAGGCGCCGAGGTCGTGAAGGCGTTCAACACGGTCTTCGCTCAGGTACTGGCCGAGGGCGCGGACTTCGGCGAGGGAAAGAAGGTCACCGTGTTCTATGCGTCCGACAGCGAGCGCGCCAAACAGACGGCAAGTGCGCTGGCCGAGAGCATGGGCTTCAAGACCGTCGATGCAGGCGGCCTGAAGAACTCGCGCTACCTCGAGCCCTTGGCCGGTCTGAACATCTACCTCGGCTACGGCGCCGGGCTCGGCACGAGCATCGCGCCGACCTGGATCAGCAAGGCCTGAGCCTGTCCGCTGAAAACACCGCGGCGTGCGCCGCCAGTTCCCAACTTGGAGTCACCATGAATTCTCGTCTACTCAATCGGCTCGTCTCGACAGACTCTCGCTTCGCACCGCTGGTCGTTCGCGTTCCGCTCGGCATCATCTTCCTGGCGCACGGCGCCCAAAAACTGTTCGGCTGGTTCGGCGGGTACGGACTGGAGGGCACGGGCCAGTGGATGGACTCCATCGGCCTGCACCCTGGCACCGTGCTGGCATTGCTGGCCGGTGGCGCCGAGTTTTTCGGCGGACTCGCCTTGCTGCTGGGCCTGCTGGTGCGGCCCGCCTCCGTGGCGCTGGCTTTCACGATGCTGGTCGCGATCTTCAGCGTTCACATCAGCAAGGGATTTTTCCTGAGCAACGGAGGTTTCGAGTACGGGCTCGCCTTGCTCGCTGCCACTGTCGCGTTGCTCATCAGCGGCGCGGGTCGCTTTTCACTCGACGTTGTGCTGGCTCGCAACGGCGCTACCGCCAGAAGCTGAACGTTTTCAGCTCGTTCGCTGCGGGTACGGGTCGCACGTGACCCGTACCCGCATGCCCCAAGGAGACATGGAATGAAGCGTTTTCCCAGCCTGTTTGTGTCCCACGGTGCGCCGACGTTTGCAATGGACCCAGGGCTCGCCGGGCCGCAATTGGAACAACTCGGCCAGACACTCGCTCGACCCAGCGCGGTATTGATCGTCTCGCCGCACTGGAGGACACGTACAGCCGCGGTCGCGACTGCGGCGATGCCCGAGACCATTCATGACTTCGGCGGTTTCCCGAGTGAGCTGTATCAGATTCAGTACCCCGCGAGCGGGCACCCCGAGTTGGCACAGGCTGCAGCCGCTCTGTTGGCAGCGGCTGGCCATCGGGTGACCGTGGACGCCCAGCGTGGTTTGGACCACGGCGCCTGGGTTCCCCTGCGGTACATGTTCCCGGCGGCCGACGTGCCGGCATTCCAGGTGTCGATGCCGACCTCGCTGGACGCGGAGTCGGCGTGGCAGTTTGGCGCAACGCTTGCACCGTTGGCCACGCAGGGCGTCCTGATCGTGGGTTCGGGCAGCCTGACACACAACCTCTTTGAATTTCGCAACGGCCACGGCGTCGACGAGGCCTACGCCATCGAGTTTGTTGAATGGGTGCGTAGCGCCGCACTCGCTTGCGATCGAGACCTGCTCGTGCACGCGCTCTCGCGCGCACCCCACGCCTCACGGGCGCATCCGAGCACCGAACACTTCCTTCCCCTGCTCGTAGCGGCAGGGGCTGCAGCGATCGGTGCGCCCGTCACGGTCTTGCCTGGCGGCATCGCGCACGGTGTTCTGTCGATGGAGTCCTACGTGTTCGGTACCGTCGACACCGAGGCGCAGCATCGCTTGCCTCGCGGGGAATTCCAACCTGTGCCGATCGGAGCCTGATATGTCGATGATCATCCAGCAACCGAGCAGCATCGCCGAACAGCTCATATTGCTGTTCCACGGCGTCGGTGCCAACGCGCACGATATGGCGCCTCTGGGGAAGCGCCTGGCGAGCGCATTCCCGGCCGCTTTCGTGGTCAGTGTCGACGGCGCCCATGTGTCCGATCTGGGCACAGGTCGTCAGTGGTTCTCGGTGCGTGGGGTCACTGAAGGGAACCGACCCGCGCGGGTCGAGGCTGCGATGCCGGGTTTTCAGGCAAGCGTCCGCCATTGGCAAGGAGTGTCCAAGGTAGGCGTCCAAGACACCTTGCTGGTCGGCTTCTCGCAGGGCGCGATCATGGCCCTCGAAACGACGCAGCAGACGCAAGCCGTGGCGGGACGCGTGATTGCCATCGCTGGCCGGTTTGCCGAGCCGCCACGGCCGGCAGCGCTCAAGACCAGGCTGCACCTGATTCACGGTGAACAAGACGCCGTGATTCCGGCGGGCTATGCCCTCGATGCGGCCTCGCGTTTGGAGCGCCTGGGTTCCGAAGTGACGAAGGACCTGATCCCTATGCTTGGCCATGCCATTGACAGCCGGGTGTTGGAGCGCATCATTGAACGGATGCGGAGCTGGGCGCGTTCGGACATTGATCACCGGCAGAGCATGTGATCAGCGACCGCGCGGGCCGCCGGCTTTCGCCGGCATGTCGGGTAATGGCTGGGGCCGCGCTCTCGGCTTGCCGAGCGTCGACGTTGGCAGCGAGCGCACTATGTCGCGAATGAAGGTCGTCAACTCGGACTCGTCGTCCCTGCGGTGATTCATGATGATCGGCGTGGTCACCCCCTCGTCGCTCAACGGCATGTAGACCACGCCGGCACGATCCAGGGCCTGCACCGACCGCGGCACGAGCGCGTAGCCGATGCCGGCCACGACGAGACCGATGGCGGTCTGCACCTCGTTCGTTTCCAGCGCGACCGTGGGCTTCAACCCGCGCGAGCGAAAGATCTCCAGAACCTGATCGGCATAACTCGGCCTCGGCTTGGCGGGATACAGCAGCAGCGGTTCGGACGCGAGCTTGGCGAGACTGAGGCTCTTGTGGCGCAACAGGCGATGGTTTGCCGGGAGCGCCGCCACCACGGCTTCCTCACGGACCAGCTCGCCGTCGATGGCGTCGTCGTCAATCTGCAGACGACCGAATCCGACGTCGATGCGGCCAGCCTTGAGCGCTTCGATCTGCTCCAAAGTCGTCATCTCAAAGAGACTCAATTCGACTGTCGGTTGTGCCTCACGAAAGCGGCGGATGACTTCCGGCAAATTGCCATAAAGGGTTGACGGCACGAAGCCAAGGCCGAACCAGGTTCGCGTTCCACCGGCAATGCGCGCCGCGGCGGCCTGAATTTCGATCATCCGATCCAGCATCTGCTGTGCCTGAATCTGAAAGAACCGTCCCGCCGGCGTGAGGCGCAATGGACGCGAACCTCGGTCAAGCAATTCCGCGCCGAGTTCGTCCTCGAGCGATCGGATCTGCCTGCTCAACGGCGGCTGCGCGATGTGCAACTGCTCGGCCGCGCGGCTGAAGCTCAACTCGCGTGCGACAGCGGTGAAGTAGCGCAGGTGGCGGAGTTCGATATTCATCGGATCCTCCTTGAACGGTGCAAACAAGCGTGGCGTCAGACGGCACGCAGAGTCGGTAGAAACCCGGTGCCTGCATACCTTGAAGGTATTTTGCCGGACCCAAACGATATTGGACCAAACGACTCATGGCAACCAATATTCAGGCCATGAACTCGAACCCCACTGTCCACTCCATCGACGCCGTTCTGGTCGACCTGCCGACCATCCGCGCCCACAAACTTGCGATGACCACCATGATGCGCCAGACGCTGGTGATCGTGCGGCTGACCTGCAGCGACGGCATCACCGGCATCGGCGAAGCCACCACCATCGGTGGCCTCGCCTACGGCGATCAAAGCCCCGAGAGCATCAAGAGCGCGATCGATGTCTACATCGCGCCGCTTCTCGCCGGCCAGGATGCCACCCGGGTCAACGTCGCCATGAAGCGCCTGGCCGCATCGGTGCAAGGCAATTCGTTCGCCAAGTCGGCGGTCGAAGTGGCATTGCTCGACGCTCAAGGCCAGCGCCTCGGTTTGCCCGTGCACGCGCTGCTCGGAGGCGCGGTGCGCAATGCCCTGCCCGTGCTGTGGACGCTCGCGAGCGGCGACGCATCGCGCGATGTCGACGAGGCACTCGCGCTGATGGAGGCACGCCGACACAAGGTCTTCAAGCTCAAGATCGGCAGCCATCCGCTGGCCGATGACATCGCCCACGTGCAGGCGATTCGTCGCGGCCTCGGCGATGACGTCATGTTGACGGTCGACGTCAACCAGGCTTGGGACGAGCCCACCGCGATGCGCGGCATCGCCGCACTCGAAGCGGCCGGCGTCGGACTGATCGAGCAACCGGTGGCGCGCCGCAATCGACGCGCCCTGGCCCGGCTTGCCGCGCGATTCGACGTCGCCATCATGGCCGACGAAGCGGTGCACGATGCCATCGACGCCGTCGATCTCGCCAAGGACTGCGCTGCCGACGTCTATGCGTTGAAGATCTCTCAGGCCGGTGGCCTGTGGCCGACGCTGCGAGCCGCCGCGGTGGCAGACGCCGCCGGCGTGGGCATCTACGGCGGCACGCTCCTCGAGGGCAGCGTGGGCAGCATCGCCGCAGCCCACGTGTTCGCCGCCTGCCCGACGCTCGCCTGGGGCACCGAATTGTTCGGCCCGCTGCTGCTCGAGGACGACGTCGTCGTCCAGCGGCCCGAGTACCGCGACTTCGAGCTGCAAGTTCCGCAGACCCCGGGCCTGGGTGTCCAGCTCGACGCCGACAAGCTCGCCTTCTACCGCCGCGACCGCGCCTCGCAGTCCGTCGCCGTCACCGCCTGAGGCCCGCCATGCTCTTCCACGTCCAGATGACCGTTCGCCTGCCCCACACGATGCCGGCGGCCCAGGCCGACGAACTCAAGGCGCGCGAGAAGGCGATCGCCCAGCAGCTTCAGCGCGATGGCACTTGGCGCCACCTGTGGCGCATCGCCGGTCGCTACGCCAACGTCAGCGTATTCGACGTGCCCGACAACGCCGCCTTGCACGACACGCTGATGAAACTGCCCCTCTTCCCGTACATGGACATCGAGGTGCAGCCGCTATGCCGCCATGCCTCGTCGGTCCACGACGACGACCGCTGAGCCAACCCTTTCACCACCCGCAGCCCGAAGCCGCGACCCAAGCCCCTCTGAAGGAGACATTGACATGAACGAACTCACCCAGGCCCAACTGCTCGAACGCGTGACCGAATCGAACCGGCCGAACGGCAATCCGCGTGTCCAGAAGATCGTCGCGCGAATCACCGGCGACCTCTTTCGCGCCATCGACGATCTCGACATCAGCCCCGACGAATTCTGGGCCGGTGTCGACTGGCTCACGCGGCTCGGCCAGACCGGGCAGTACGGGCTCATCACTGCCGGCCTCGGCTTCGACCGCCTGCTCGACATCCGCGGCGACGAGGCGGATCGCCGCGCCGGCCGCACTGCCGGCACGCCGCGCGCCATCGAAGGGCCGCTCTACATTCCCGGTGCGCCTCTCTCCAAATTCGAAGTGCGGCTCGACGAGGGCGACACGCAGCGCGGCGAACTGATGGTGATGGAAGGCCGCGTGGTCAGCATCGACGGCAAGCCGGTCGCCGGTGCCATCGTCGATGTCTGGCACGCCAACGAAATCGGCCGCTACTCTCACTTCGATCCGGACCAGCCCGAGTACGCGCTGCGCCGCCGGATCGAGACGGACGCGCAGGGCCGCTACCGCTTCCGCAGCTTCCTGCCGCCGGGCTACGCGATTCCTCCGAACAGCCCGACCTCGGAGCTGTTCGCCGCGATCGGCCGCCACGGCAATCGCCCGGCGCACATCCACTTCCTGGTGACCGCCCCCGGCCTGCGCACGCTGACGACGCAGGTCAACGTTCCCGGCGACACCTTCATCGACGACGACTTCGCCTTCGCCACCCGCGACGGGCTGATCCTCGAGCTGGAGAAGAACACACCGCCCGCGGGATACGCGTCGCTCGGCGTGACCAGCGCCTTCACCCGCGTGCCCTTCGACTTCGTCATGCAGCCGGCGGTGGACGAGGACGAGTCCGCGCCGCAGGCGCGGCTGGCGCGCGCGGTGGGCTGAGCCCGCCTTCCGCCTCTCGCTCGTTCGGGCCCAACGGTCACTGCGACGCTCTGCGCGTTGCGGTGCCGGGGACAAGCTCGGCCCTGTCGAATCAATCGGTCATCAGGAGACACACGTGATTCCCATCTACCCCGTCCAGTCGACGAACCTCGCCAAGCTCGATGCGCTGCTCGAGGACGATCCGGTCAAGCACTTGTATCGGCTGGACCGATCGGTCTTCACCGACGAGCAGCTGTTCGATCTGGAGATGAAATACATCTTCGAAGGCAATTGGGTCTACCTCGCCCACGAGAGCCAGATCGCTAACGTCAACGACTACCTGACCGTCTACATCGGCCGCCAGCCGGTCGTCATCACGCGCAGCAAGGACGGCAAGCTGAATGCGCTGGCCAACACCTGCACGCATCGCGGCGCCATCTTGTGCCGGCACAAGAAGGGCAACAAGTCCAGCTTCACCTGCCCCTTCCACGGCTGGACGTTCAACAACAGCGGCAAGCTGCTCAAGGTCAAGGACAACAGCCCCGAGGCGGGCTATCCGCCGAGCTTCAACTGCGAGGGCAGCCACGACATGAAGAAGCTCGGCGCCTTCGAGAGCTATCGCGGCTTCCTGTTCGGCAGCGTGGACCCGGACGTGGCGCCGCTGAAGGAACACTTGGGCGAGGCGGCCAAGATCATCGACATGATCGTCGACCAGTCGCCCGACGGCATCGAGGTGCTGCGCGGCAGCTCGACCTACACCTTCGACGGCAATTGGAAGCTCGGTGCCGAGAACGGCGCCGACGGCTACCACGTGTCCTCCGTGCACTGGAACTATGCCGCCACGACCAGCCGCCGCAGTGCCGAGGGCAAGGTCGACACCGTCAAGGCGATGAACGCCGGCAAATGGGCCCAGCTTGGCGGTGGCTCCTACACCTTCAAGCATGGCCACCTCTTGCTTTGGACGAACTGGTCCAACCCCGAGGACCGGCCCCTGTACGCCAAGCGCGACGAATGGGTCGACAAGTTCGGCGAAGCGCGGGCGGACTGGATGCTCGGCAAATCGCGCAACCTGTGCCTGTACCCCAACGTGTACCTGATGGACCAGTTCAGCTCGCAGATCCGCATCGTCCGGCCGATCGCCGTCGACAAGACGGAGGTGACGATCTACTGCATAGCGCCCAAGGGCGAGGCGCCCGAATCGCGCACGCGGCGCCTGCGGCAATACGAAGACTTCTTCAACGCCACCGGCATGGCCACGCCCGATGACCTGGAGGAGTTCCGCTCCTGCCAGCACGGCTACGGGGCGCGGGCCGTGAAGTGGAACGACATGAGCCGCGGCGCCACGCACTGGATCAAGGGCCCCGATGCCACGGCCGACCTGATCGACCTGAAGCCGGAGCTGAGCTGTGTGAAGACCGAGGACGAGGGCCTGTACATCGGCCAGCACGAGTACTGGCTCGAAACCATGAAGAAGGCCTATGTCGCGGAGCAAAACGGTCAGGCCGAACTGCCGGAAGGAGCCCGATGATGCTGTCCTACCACGCTCTCCAGGCCTTCGTCTACGCAGAGGCCCGTGCTCTGGACGAAAACCGCTGGGCCGACTGGCTCGCGTGCTACGCCGATGACGCGGAGTTCTTCATGCCATCGTGGGACGACGACGACAAGCTCACGACGGACCCGAACAACGAAGTCTCGTTGATCTACTACCCGAGCAAGCAGGGTCTGGAGGACCGCGTCTTCCGCATCCAGACCGATCGCTCCAGCGCAACGATGCCCGACACGCGAACGGGCCACGCGATCAACAACCTCGAGGTGCTCTCGCAGGACGAGGGTCGGTGCGTGCTGACCTTCAACTGGACGACACACAGCTTCCGCTACGACATCGTGGACGTGTATTTCGGCAGCTCGCAGTACACGCTGGACACGACCGGCGACAAGCCGCTCATCAAGCGCAAGTACGTGGTGTTGAAGAACGACTACATCCACCACCTGCTCGACATCTATCACATCTAGAGCGAGGCACGGAGACAACCATGACCTTCAACATCGCATTGCAATTCGAGGATGGCGTCTCGCGCATCATCCCGTGCGAGCCGAGCGAACTGGTGGCCGACGCTGCCTATCGCGCCAAGATCAACATCCCCCTCGACTGCCGCGACGGCGCTTGCGGCACTTGCAAGTGCCATTGCGAAAGCGGCACGTACACGATGGGCGACTACATCGACGATGCCCTGGCGGACGACGAAGCCGCCAGCGGTTTCGTGCTGACCTGCCAGATGAAGCCCACGTCGGATTGCGTCGTGCGCGTGCCGGCCTCGTCGGCGGCGTGCAAGACCGAGGTCGGCGCGCACGGCGGCAAGCTGACGAAAGTCGAGCGGGACTCGGCGACGACCGTCTCGTTCTCGCTGCAGGCCGAGAGGCCGCTCGCGTTTCTGCCGGGGCAGTACGTGAACCTGATGGTGCCGGGCAGCAAGCAGACCCGTTCGTACTCGTTCAGCTCCGCGCCGAACCGCACCGAGTTGGCCTTCCTGATTCGCGACGTGCCGGACGGGCTGATGAGCACCTACATGCGCCAGAAGGCGCAGCCCGACGACTTCATGATGTTCACGGGACCGTACGGCAGCTTCTACCTGCGGCCCACCGTGCGTCCGATCCTGATGCTTGCCGGCGGCACGGGCCTGGCGCCGTTCCTGTCGATGCTGCTGTGGCTGAAGGACCACCCCGCTGATCAGCCGATCCGTCTGGCCTACGGCGTGAACACGAACGACGATCTCGTCGAGGTCGACACGCTGAATGAGCTGAAGGCGGCATTGCCGGACTTCGACTTCTTCACGTGCGTGGTGGATCGCGACAGCGGGCATCCGAAGCTCGGCTACGTGACCAACCACCTGTCGGGCGATGACCTGCACGACGGCAACGTCGACGTGTACGTCTGCGGCCCGCCGCCGATGGTCGAGGGCGTGCGCAAGTGGATGGCCGGCATGGGCATCACGCCGAAGAACTTCCACTTCGAGAAGTTCTCTTCGGCCAACGAAACCGCGGAGGCAGCATGAGCCGCCGGGCCGCTCCCAAGGCGAATACCGGAGCGCGCAGCGCGGAGGTTACCCAATGAGCGGCGACCATCGTTTCCAGGACAAGGTGGTCATCGTGACCGGCGCGGCACAAGGCATCGGCCGTGGTGTTGCGTTGCGCGTCGCGAGTGAAGGCGGTGCCGTGCTGGCGGTCGACCGTGCCGACATCGTCAACGAAGTCGTCGCGGAGATCGGGAGTCACGGCGGAACGGCATCGGCGTTCCAGGCCGACCTCGAGACCTTTGCAGGTGCGCAGGCCGTGGTCGAGCATTGCCTGGCCACGTTCAAGCGGGTCGATGTGCTGATCAACAACGTCGGCGGCACGATCTGGGCCAAGCCCTACGAGCACTACGAAGAAGCGCAGATCGAAGCAGAAATCCGCCGCTCGCTGTTCCCGACGCTGTGGTGCTGCCGGGCGGTGCTGCCCTTCATGGTCGAGGCGAAGCGCGGCGTGATCGTCAATGTGTCGTCGATCGCCACCCGCGGCGTGCACAGGGTGCCGTACTCCGCGGCAAAGGGTGGGGTCAATGCCCTGACCGCATCACTGGCGATGGAGCACACGCGCAATGGCATTCGGATCAATGCCACCGCGCCCGGCGGCACCGATGCCCCGCCGCGACGCGTTCCGCGCAACCGGTCCTTCGCCAAGCCCAGTCGCGAGGAGGCCACCTGGTACCAGGGCGTGGTCGACCAGACCATCGCCTCCAGCCTGATGCACCGCTACGCAACGATAGCCGAGCAAGTGGCGCCGATCCTGTTTCTCGCATCCGACGAATCGTCCTACATCACCGGAACCGTGCTGCCCGTCGGCGGTGGCGACCTCGGCTGAGGACGAGACGACTTCCGTCCACCATCCACCTGCACATCGAGACAACACCATGCGCGACATCGATCTTCACAAGCTGGCCGACGATGCCCGCTTCAACGGCTTCCACCGACTGGTGCTCTTCTGGTGCGCCCTGATCATCATCTTCGACGGCTACGACCTTGCGGTCGCCGGCATCGCACTGCCGTCGATCATGAAGGAGATGGGCGTCAGCCCGACGAACGCCGGCTTCATGGTCAGCTCGGCGCTGTTCGGCATGATGTTCGGCGCCATCTTTCTGGGCACCATCGCCGACAAGATCGGCCGGCGCCGGGCGATCGTGGCCTGCGTCGGCCTGTTCAGTGTCTTCACCGCAGCCGCGGGCCTGACCCACGACCCCGTGACGTTCAGCGCCATGCGGTTCCTCGCCGGCCTCGGAATCGGTGGCGTCATGCCCAACGTGGTCGCGCAGATGACCGAGTACTCCCCGCGCAAGATCCGCAGCACGCTGGTCACATTGATGTTCAGTGGCTACGCCGTCGGTGGGATGCTGGCCGCGTTGCTCGGCAAGGGCCTGATGGAAGCCTATGGCTGGTCGTCCGTCTTTCTGGCGGCCGGCCTGCCGGTGTTGCTGATCCCCTTCATCCTCAAGTCGATGCCGGAGTCGATGCCCTTCCTCATCAAGTCGAACCGGCTGGAGGAATTGAAGCAGCTCGCGTCGCGTCTGGATCCGCACTACCGGCCGCGCGATGGCGACCGGTTCGCGCTGCCGCGCGAGGACAAGGCGGTCAGCGCACCGATCGGCCGCCTGTTCCAGGAGGGCCGTGGCTTCAGCACCGTGATGTTCTGGATCGGCTTCTTCATGTGCCTGTTCATGGTGTACGCCCTCAGTTCGTGGCTGACCAAGCTGATGGCCGGCGCGGGCTACAGCCTCGGGTCGGCACTCACCTTCGTTTTGGTACTCAACTTCGGCGCCATGATCGGAGCCGTTGGCGGCGGTTGGCTCGCGGACCGTTTCCACATCAAGTACGTGCTGGTCGGCATGTATGCGTTGGCGGCAGTCTCGATCACGCTGTTGGGCTACCGCGTCCCGACAGAGGTTTTGTTCCTGCTCGTCGGTCTGGCGGGCGCATCGACCATCGGCACGCAGATCGTCACCTACGCCTACGTGGGACAGTTCTATCCGATGGCGGCGCGTGCAACTGGCATCGGCTGGGCATCGGGTGTCGGGCGAAGCGGCGCCATCCTGGCTCCGATCGTCATCGGAACGCTGGTGGGCTTGGCGCTGCCTCTCCAACAAAACTTCATGGCCATCGCGATCCCCGCGGTCATCGCGGCCATCGCTGTGGCGCTGATCAACCACGATCGGTCCACCGGTGCGCACAGTAAGGACTCGCATGCCGGGCTCGGCGAACCTTCGCCTCTTGGTGCGAAGTCTGCGCTCAGCGGAGCAGCACGATTCGACGCAACCGCCTGACCCATGGCACTTGGGGTTTGGACATGACTACACCTTGCATCATCACCGTGGCAATCACCGGATCGCTCCCGCGCAAGAAAGACAACCCGGCAGTTCCCATCACCGTATCGGAACAAGTCGAGTCGACACACGAGGCCTTCGAAAGCGGCGCCACTGTGGTGCACCTGCATGTGCGCAACGACGATGAGTCGCCAACGTCGAACACAGATCGCTTCGCGGCCGTTCTCGACGGCATCAAGAAGCACTGTCCGGGCATCATCACCCAGGTCTCCACCGGCGGACGCTCCGGCGCGGGACGCGAGCGTGGCGCGATGTTGTCCCTGAAGCCCGACATGGCTTCATTGGCCACCGGTTCGGTCAACTTTCCGACACGGGTCTATGAGAACGCCCCTGACCTGGTCGAATGGCTTGCCGCCGAGATGCAAAAGTACAACGTCAAGCCTGAGGTCGAGGCGTTCGACCTGTCGATGATCTTCCAGGCCGTGACGTTGCAGCAAGAGGGCAGGATCACCGGCCCGCTTCACGTGCAGTTCGTGATGGGCGTGAAGAATGCGATGCCGGTCGATCGCGAGGTATTCGAGTTCTACGTGAAGACTTTGAAACGACTCGCCCCCGACGCGACCTGGACCGGGGCTGGCATCGGTCGGGACCAGATCAAGCTCGCCGGCTGGTCTCTTGAGCTGGGTGGCCATTGCCGCACCGGACTGGAGGACAACGTTCGACTCGACAAGGACAAGTTGGCGCCGTCGAATGCGGCACTCGTCAAGCAGGTTGCGCAGCTGTGCGAGGCGCATGGGCGCCACATGGCGACTGTGAAGGAGGCGAGACGACTCTTGGGCCTGCCGGGTGTGTAGTCTGGCCCCTGCAGAAGACAGCTGAGCCGTTCGGTTGTCTTGCGTCGCTTGGTGGCGACCGACCGCTTCAGGGCATCCAATGCACTGGAGCGGATGGCCGCTTGGGGTCGGAAGCACCCTTCCCCCGTCCCGATGGTGCGACGCGAAAGAAGTCATGGCGCCAGCGCCCGCGCGAAAGGCCCCTGCTACCAAGCGCCCTTGCGAGCGGCTGACCGGACGGTTGGCGCAGCACTCGCTGGTCGCCTCTCAGCCTTGCAGCCGGCGCCCTCGCAGATCTTGGGCGCTTTGGGCCGCCCCGGCTTGCTCAGGCGGCCGTCATCGCGGCGCTCAGCCTCCGCTCAACGCCTGAACGATGCTCACGTCGTCGGTCGGCTGCAGCGGCTGCGCCAGGTCGCGAATCCCCTTGCCGTTGACGAAGACGCGCATGTGGGGCCGCATCCGGTCCTGCTCGTCGACCATGCGAAAGCGGATGCCGGGGTAGCGGCGGTCCAGGTCGGCGAGCAGTGCGCCGAGCGTCGCGCCGCTCGCCTCGACCTTCGATTCCCGCGTGTACGAACGCAGCGAGGTGGGGATCAGTACTTGCATGGCCAGATGTGTTCGTCAGGGCCTCGGCGGCTGGGCTCGCGGCCGTGTCACACCAGTTCGGCCACTTCCACCGCGTAGATCTCGGGAAGGTGCCGCGCGATGCAGGACCAGCGCGCGCCCTCGTCGCGGCTCATCCACAGTTCACCGCTGGTGGTGCCGAAGTACAGGCCAACGGGATCCTGCGCGTCGCCGGTCATCGCCTGGCGCTTCACGGTCCACCATGCCTGGCTCTCGGGCAGCCCGGCGTCCAGGCGCTGCCAGGTCTTGCCGCCGTTGCGCGTGACGTAGGCCGCGGGCAGGCCCTGAGGACTGGTGCGCGGCCAGACGGTGGTGCCGTCCATCGGGAACACCCACGCTGTGTCGTCGTCGCGCGGATGCAAGACCAGCGGAAAGCCGACGTCGCCGACGCGCTTGGGCATCTTGCGGCCGACGCGCACCCACTGGTCGCCGGGCCGGTCTAGGCGGTAGATGCCGCAGTGGTTCTGCTGGTACAGCCGGTCGGGGTTGCTCGGGCACAGCCGCACGCAGTGCGGGTCGTGGAACGTGACGACAGACGGATCGAAGCCCTCGACCACTTCGAGCCCCTTGACGAGGGTCGCCCAGCTGCGGCCACCGTCGGTCGACTCGTGCACGCCGCCGCCAGACATCGCGAAGTAGAGGTGCGCTGGGTCACGCGGGTCGACGATGATCGAGTGCAGCTTGGGCCCGTCGGGCGTGCCGTCCTGCACGGTGCCCATCCACTCGCGGTACTGTGGATCGTCGTTGATGCCCGAGAACGGCGCCCAGGTCGCGCCGCCGTCTTCGGAGCGGAACAGGCCCTGCGGCGAGGTTCCGGCGTACCAGGTGTCGCGCTCGCTCGCGTGGCCCGGCGTGAGCCAGAAGGTGTGATCGACCGCGCGGCCCGCGACGCCCGCGGGCGCCTTCGCGAACGCGGGCGGCTGCGCGGCCTCCTTCCAGCTGCGGCCGAGGTTGGTAGAGCGGAACACGGTCGGGCCGAGGTGGCCGGTCTTCGCTGCCGCCAGCAAGGTGCGCCCGTCGCGCGGGTCAAGCCGCAGGTGGCTGACGATGTGGCCGAGGAAGTGCGGGCCGTCGACCCGCCAGGTCTTTCGCTTCGCGTCGCCGTGGAAAAGCCAGGCGCCCTTGCGCGTCGCGGCCAGCAGCACCAGCCGGCGCGGCGGCTGCGACCGCGAAGCCGGCTTGGCGGCAGACGTGGAAGCCGGCTTGCGGGCCGCGGGCTGAACGGGGATGCGCGCCATCATGGACTCCTCAGTTGCAAGCGATGCCGGACGCCTTGCTGCACGTCGCGGCGGGTCGGTGCCATCAAATCCTGCGAGCCCGGAGTGTGTCGCCGCTCGACGGCTTCGTCCAGCACCGGGACTGGGCAGCCCATTCCGGTTTCCAGTCGAGTGGGATGCGCGCGATGACGCAGCGACCCCAATTTGAAGTGTCTCCGGTCGTGCGCCGGACGTCACAGGGCAGCATCGATGTCAACGGGCTGGCAGTTCGGCAGAGGCGAGAAGAGCGTCGCCGAAGGGCCGCTTCATGGCATGCGCGACCGGCAGCTTTCTGAGTTGCGTGGCCTCGGCGAGTGCCTGCTCTGTCAGGCGGCGGATGACGCCTGAGGGTCGGGCTCGAGCCTTCGCGAATCGGATGTCGACGACGGCGAGCTGCCGTTCAAAATGAGCGGCGTAAAAGCTGCCGCCCGCTGCATTCAGTCGCAGCGGCCATGACCTGCCGGTCGCGACGGTCACCTGTCGGGCTCGTCAATGACGGTTGGACTCGCGTTGCGTGCGCTGGCCCAAAGGTCGACACGACCGGCGCGCGGCGACACACACGGTGAGCCCTCAAGGCAGCTTAAAACACGCACCTGTTTGTGGACAAGCCTCGGCCTCGCCAGGTGTGACTCAAGTGATGAGCGGCGGAGACTGGAAAAGGCGACGTCATCGCGCCGGGACTGCACCTCTGGCCAAGAACGTTCGACGTTTCATGCGGCCCCCAGGGCAGGGCGTGAACTGGGTTTCGGCCTCGGCGTCGAAGAAGCGTCCGCTCCACGGAGTCGCGCAAACGGCAGCTTTGCGGCTCTGCGATCAGACGCGTCAGCGTCAGGATCGGGTCGTGGGCGACTGTCCACCGTCCAGACAGCTGTCACCGCGGATACGTGTCTTGGTCGACTTGGTCGCGGATCAGATGCGCCGAGGCCGATGCCCACCGGGTGACATCTTCCTGGCCCTTGCGCCCTGCACTATCCTCGCCGCATGAGCCGACCCAAGCCCTTCTCGATGATCCGCGAGTTCCACCTCGCCGATTGGTTCACGCTGGCCAACGCGTTCTGCGGCGTGGGCGCGCTGTTTTCGGTGATGTCCTATCTACAGACGCGCGAGGTGTTGCACATCTACTTCGCCTGCGCGCTGATCCCGTTGGCGCTGGTGTTCGACGTGCTCGATGGCCGCATCGCGCGCTGGCGCCAGCGCAGCTCGGCCATGGGGCGCGAACTCGATTCGCTGGCCGACGTGATCTCCTTCGGCGTTGCGCCCGCAGCCATCGCCTACGGCTGCGGCATGCAGGGCCTCTACGACCGCGTTGTGTTGGTGTTCTTCGTGGCCTGCGGCGTGTCGCGCCTGGCGCGCTACAACGTCACCGCCGAAAAACTCTCCGAGGGTGGCGACAAGGTCAAGTACTTCGAAGGCACACCCATCCCGACCTCGTTGCTGCTGGTGATGGTGCTGGCCGCCGCTGCCTGGCAAGGCGCCCTGGGTGACCAACTGTGGTTCGGCGTCGTCGAGATCGCCGGCTTCAAGCTCCATCCGCTGGTGCTGCTGTTCGCCCTCTCGGGCTCTTTGATGGTCAGCCGCATTCGCATTCCGAAGTTCTAGAGAAGGCCGATCAAGAGATGATCCATCTCTCTTTGCCCACCGGCGTCTCGATACCGAACCTGGGGCTCGGCACCTGGCGCATGGGCGAGTCGCGCGAGCGCCGCGGCGCCGAGATTGCGGCGGTCCGAACCGCCATCGAACTCGGCTATCGGCTGATCGACACCGCTGAGATGTACGGTGAGGGCGGTGCCGAGGAGGTGGTCGGACAGGCCGTGGCCGAAGCGCTGCGCGCAGGCGATGTGAGGCGCGAGGAGCTCTTCATCGTCAGCAAGGTCTACCCCCACAACGCGAGCCGTCGCGGCACGGCGGCCGCTTGCGACCGCAGTCGGCGCCGGCTTGGACTGGAGCACATCGATCTGTACCTGCTGCACTGGCGCGGCGAGCATCCGCTCGTCGAGACGGTCGAAGCGATGCACTCGCTCATGATGGCCGGGCCCATCGCGCATTGGGGCGTCAGCAACTTCGACACCGATGACATGGAAGAGCTCGCGCGCATCCCTTCCGCCCGAACCGTCGAGGACGCGAGACGGGGCTGCGCGACGAACCAGGTCTACTACTCGCTGAGCGAGCGCGGGCCGGAGTTCAGCCTGCTGCCATGGCTGCACGCGCACAAGCTGCCGCTGATGGCCTACAGCCCCATCGACCAGGGAGCCCTGGCGCGCGACCGCTCGCTGGCCGCGATCGGTGCGCGCCACGGGGTGACGGCCGCGCAGGTGGCACTGGCCTGGATCGCTTCACAGGCGGGCGTGGTCGCGATCCCGAAAGCAGTCGGGGCGGAACACCTGCGCGATAACTTTCAGGCCGCGACGCTGGCGTTGAGCGCCGAAGATCGCCTGCAGATCGAGCAGCGGTTTCCCGCGCCTGGACGGAAGACGCCGCTGGCAATGGTCTGAGCGCGAGGGCTTCCTTCGACTTGCCTTTAGTCCTGAGCTTGTCGAAGGGCCAGGGCGATCTGATCGTCGCGGCGATCTAGAAGCCGTAGTACGGCAAGTCCTCGAAGCCGGCCACGCCGAGTTCGGGGGGGCGGCACGTCGGGAAGTCGCTGCTCAAACGGTGAGGTGCCGGGTGATTTGAGGTTGGCGAGGCTCTTGGTTTACCATCCACTTGGATGGTGCTAGGATGGTCGAATGCCAGCCAGAAGCGCCACCTCCGTTGCCGCCAGCAAGCCGCTGGACGAAAAAATCACCATCAACCTCGGCTATGTCGATCTCGGCCAGATCGACCTTCTGGTGCAGGAAGGCTTCTATGCCAACCGCACCGACCTGATCCGCACCGCCATCCGCAACCAGCTCGCCATCCACGCTGACGCGGTGAAGCAGTCGGTGGCCCGAAAAACGCTGGTGCTCGGCATCCAGCACTTCAGCGCCGACGAGTTGCGCGCCGTGCAGGCGGCCGGGCAGGCGCTGCAGATCCGCGTGCTCGGCCTCGCCTCCATCGCACCCGATGTCACCCCCGAGCTGGCGCTGGCCGCCATCGAGTCGGTGGTGGTGCTGGGCGCGCTGCACGCCAGCCCGGCGGTGAAGGCGGCGCTCGCCAGCCGCATCCGTTGACCGCAAACCAAGGAAGTTCATGAACGCTTCTTTCCAGCGCTTGATGGCCGAGGCCACTCGCCTCACGCGGGCCGGCGACCTGCAAGGCGCCACCGCGGCGATCCAAGCCGCGCTCGGCGGCGCATCCGCGCAGCCGGCGAGCAACGACTCTCAAGGAAACGCCGGGCCGCTCCCAAGTTTCCTTGACCCCCTCGGGGGGCCTGACGCGAAGCGGCAGGTTTGGGGGCGCTCTTGCGTCATCGACATCGAGGCGCGCGAGGTCGAAACCGAAACGCAAGCGCTGATGCAACCGGTGCCGCGCACCGGCCAGTTCATCACCGGCAGCCACACCGACTCGGCCGGCACGCGCGAGTACAAGCTGTACGTGCCGCCGGGCTACCACGGGCAGGCACTGCCGCTGGTGGTGATGCTGCACGGCTGCACGCAGAACCCCGACGATTTCGCTGCCGGCACCGGCATGAACGACGCGGCGCTCGAGCGCGACTTCTTCGTTCTCTACCCGGCACAGGCGCAGAACGCCAACGCCTCGCGCTGCTGGAACTGGTTCAAGCACAACCACCAGCGGCGCGGGGGCGGCGAGCCTGCGCTGCTGGCCGGCATGACGCGTGACGTGATGAAGCGCTACAACATCGACCCGCATCGCGTGTACGTGGCCGGCCTGTCCGCCGGCGGCGCGATGGCGGCGATCCTTGGCGACACGTACCCCGACCTGTTCGCCGCGGTCGGCGTGCACTCGGGCTTACCCAGCGGCTCGGCAACCGACGTCAAGTCGGCGTTCACGGCGATGAAAGGCGGCGCCGCCGCAGCCTCGACAGGCCCCGCGCCGCCGACCATCGTGTTCCACGGCGACCAGGACACCACCGTGCACCCGGTCAACGGCGAGCAGGTCGTGGCTGCGAGTGCAGGCGCTGCCAGGCCGGAGCTCGAGCGCGCGCGCAGCGACAACGGCCGCGAGTACACACGGCGCATCTATCGCGACGCAGGCGGCCGGGTGATTGCGGAGCACTGGGCCGTGCACGGCGCGGGCCACGCTTGGTCGGGCGGCAGCGCACGGGGCTCGTACACCGATGCCAAGGGCCCTGACGC
Source organism: Piscinibacter sp. (assembly GCA_036507085.1). Lineage (GTDB taxonomy): Bacteria > Pseudomonadota > Gammaproteobacteria > Burkholderiales > Burkholderiaceae_C > Albitalea. Next base: position 81,705 of record DASXQQ010000104.1, read on the forward strand.
CACCGAAGAGATGCTGCGCTTCTTCTTCGAGAACGCACTGCGCACCGGGCGCTAAAGTCCGCTCGCAAGCGATGCCCCGCCTTCGGCAATCACCGGCTGTTCGGCAGTGGCCCCCAGCGCGACGGCGGGCGTGCAACACGCCGCATCACTCCGGCAGCGGTAGCGAACTGGTGCACTTGATCTCGTCGAGGCAGACGCTGGAACGCACGCTGTTGACGCCGGGCAGCCGCATCAGCTTGTCCATCAGGAACTGCGACAGCGACTTCAGGTCGCGGGCGATCACCTTGATCACGTAGTCGAAGTCGCCAGTCACCGAATAGCACTCGAGGATCTCCGGCAGGTCGACGATCAGGTCGGTGAACTTCTTCAGGTCGCGAATGTGGCCCTTCTCCATCCCCACATGGATGAAGGCGACGACGCTCAGGCCCAGCCGTTCGGCATTCAGGCGCGTTTCGTAGCGCGCAATGAAGCCCTGCTCCTCCAGCCGCCGGTGGCGGCGATGGCTCTGCGCGGGCGACAGGCTGGCGGCTTCGGCAACTTCCAAGTTCGACGCACGACCGTGTTCCTGCAAGAAGCCGAGGATCTTTCGGTCGATTCGATCGAAATCAAGGTCGTACAAGATCCTCTCCTCAAACGGTCACAACACGAGATCATATTTCGAGTATGAGGGTTCCCCCTGACTTGTTGTGAAAACCGATTCTTCCTGTCGGCGCTCAAACTTCTCCCTCTGGAAAGCGGCTCGGAAACGGGACTCAAACGGTCCCCGGCCCCGGCAGCCTTTCAACGACAACCCATCGGCCTTCTTCTTGTCAGGACCCCAACGTGCAACATTCTTTCCTGCGTACCCCGCTGACCCTGCTCGCCATCGCGCTGGCTGCCATTGCCACCCCTGGCCACGCCGCCGACAAGTCGGTGGCGGTCACCGCGATCGTCGAACACAAGGCCCTCGACTCGGTGCGCGACGGCGTCAAGGACGAGCTGAAGTCCGCCGGCTTCGACGCGGGCAAGTCCCTGAAGTACGAGTACCAGAGCGCGCAGGGCAATACCGGCACCGCGGCGCAGATCGCCCGCAAGTACGTCGGCGACCGCCCGGACGTGATCGTCGCGATCGCCACGCCCTCGGCGCAGGCGGTCGTGGCAGCGACCAAGGACATCCCGGTGGTCTACAGCGCGGTCACCGACCCGGTGGCGGCCAAGCTCGTCAAGACCTGGGATGCGTCGGGCACCAACGTCACCGGCGTGTCCGACATGTCGCCGCTGGAAAAGCACCTCGAGCTGATCAAGCGGGTGGTTCCCGGCGCCAAGCGCGTGGGTGTGATCTACAGCCCGGGCGAAGCCAATTCGGTGTCGATCATCGAGGCCCTCAAGAAGGCCATGGCGCCCGCCGGCATGACGCTGGTGGAGGGCGCCGCAGCGCGCACCGTCGATGTGGCCAGTGCGGCGCAGAGCCTGGTCGGCAAGGTCGACGTGATCTACGCGCCGACCGACAACAACGTGATGTCGGCGTTCGAGGGCATCGTCAAGGTGGCCCAGCAGGCCAAGATCCCGGTGGTCGCGGCCGACACCGACGCCGTCAATCGCGGCGCCGTGGCGGCGCTGGGCCTGAACTACTACGACATCGGCCGCCAGACCGGCAAGATCGTCGTGCGCATCCTCAAGGGTGAGGCCGCCGGCAAGATCGCCTCGCAGACGAGCACCACGTTCGAGCTGCATGTGAATCCGGCCGCCGCGCTGAAGCAGGGTGTGACGCTGTCGGACGAACTCGTCAAGTCGGCCAAGGTCGTCGTCAAGTAACGGGCCTTCTTACTCCCTCTCCCACTTGTGGGAGAGGGCAGGGGGTGGAGCGGGGAATCCGCAGGGCATGCCCTGCGCCCGCGGAACGGCCCCGGCATGCAGGCCGGGGCGCGCACTGCAAGTGAGGGTTGCCCCCCGCCCTCACCCTAGCCCTCTCCCGCAAGCGGGAGAGGGGATGAACCTCACGAGGTCTCTGACATGTCGCTCATCGCTTCCTTGGGCGCCATCGAGATCGGTCTGATATTCGGACTGGTCGCGCTTGGTGTCTTCCTGTCGTTTCGCATCATCAACTTCCCCGACCTCACGGTCGATGGCAGCTTCCCGCTCGGCGGCGCGGTCGCCGCGGCGCTCATCGTCAGCGGCTGGAACCCGTTTGTCGCCACCGCGGTCGCCATGCTGGCCGGCGCCCTTGCCGGCTACCTGACCGCCTGGCTCAACGTGCACCTGCGCATCATGCAATTGCTCGCCAGCATCCTGGTGATGATTGCGCTGTACTCGGTGAACCTGCGCATCATGGGCAAGCCCAACGTCGCGCTGATCAACGACCCCACGGTGTTCAGCCTGGTCGAGTTCGGTGGCATTCCCGACTACTGGCTCAAGCCGCTGGTGCTGCTGGTGATCGTGATCGCCGCCAAGCTGCTGATCGACCTGTTCTTCGCCTCCGAAGCGGGCCTCGCGATGCGCGCCACCGGCAACAACCCGCGCATGGCGCGCGCCCAGGGCATCTCGACCGATCGCCTGACGGTGTGGGGCCTGGCGCTGTCGAACGGGTTGGTGGCGCTGGCCGGGGCGCTGTTCGTGCAGACCCAAGGCGGCGCCGACATCTCGATGGGCATCGGCACGATCGTCATCGGCCTGGCGGCCGTGATCATCGGCGAGACCATCCTGCCGGCACGCAGCCTGGTCGTCACGACGCTGGCCTGCATTCTCGGCGCCGTGCTTTACCGCTTCTTCATCGCGCTGGCGCTGAACAGCGACTTCATCGGTCTGAAGGCGCAGGACTTGAATCTGGTCACCGCCGTGCTGGTCGCGTTTGCCCTGCTCGTTCCCACCTACAAGCGCAAGCTGGCCGGCCTGTGGCCAGGCGCGCGCGGCAATTCGGCAAGCGCCGTGAAGGAGGCCAAGTAATGTTGCGCGCCAAAGGACTCGAGATCACGTTCAACCCCGGCACACCGATCGAGAACCGGGTGCTGCGCGGACTGGACCTGAACATTCCCACCGGCCAGTTCGTCACCGTGATCGGCTCCAACGGGGCCGGCAAGTCGACCTTCCTGAACGCCGTCAGCGGCGACCTGATGGTCGACCGCGGCAGCATTCAGATCGACGACAGCGACGTCACCCGCCGCTCGGCCTGGCAGCGCTCGGACCTGGTCGCGCGCGTCTTCCAGGACCCGATGGCCGGCACCTGCGAGGCGCTGACGATCGAGGAGAACATGGCGCTTGCGTGGAAGCGCGGTGCGCGCCGCGGCTTCGGCTTTTCGCTGAACCGCAAGCTGCGAGAGCTGTTCCGCGACAAGCTCAGCATCCTCAAGCTCGGACTCGAAAACCGCCTGGCCGACCGCATCGGCCTGCTCTCCGGCGGGCAGCGCCAGGCGGTGAGCCTGCTGATGGCGTCGCTGCAGCCATCGCGCATTCTGCTGCTCGACGAGCACACGGCCGCGCTCGATCCGAAGACCGCCGCGTTCGTGCTCGAACTGACCGCGAAGATCGTCGAGGCCGGCAAGCTGACGGCGATGATGGTCACGCACAGCATGCGCCAGGCGCTCGACTACGGCACCCGCACCGTGATGCTGCACGAGGGCCGCGTGATCCTCGACGTCGCGGGTCCCGAGCGCAAAGGCATGAGCGTCGAGGACCTGCTGCACATGTTCGAGAAGACCCGCGGCGAGAAGCTCGACGACGACAAGCTGCTGCTGGC
>DASXQQ010000105.1:0-4124 GCA_036507085.1 Piscinibacter sp.
CAAGCGCGTGGTCACCACCGGCTGCGGCCAGGGCACGGTGTTCGGCGACCTGATGAACGAGCTCGACAGCTTGCATTTGCCGAGCGCGAGCGACCCGACAGCCCGCCTCACGCAGAGCGGCCTGTACGGCCTGCTCGACGCAATGCGGCGACAGGAGAGCACCTACAAGTCGTCGGGGTCGGTGCATGGCTGCGCGCTCTTCCGGCAGGACGAACTGCTCAGCTTCGTGGAGGACGTCGGCCGCCACAACGCCATCGACACCATCGCCGGCTGGATGTGGCTCAACGACGTGAGCGGGGGTGACAAGATCTTCTACACGACCGGGCGGCTGACCAGCGAGATGGTCATCAAGTCGGCGCAGATGGGCGTGCCGATCATTGTCTCGCGCAGCGGCGCCACGCAGATGGGCTACGAGCTCGCGCGCAAGCTCGGCCTGTGCCTGTTCGGCCGGGCGACGAACCGGCACTTCATCTGCTACTGCGGCTTCGAGCGCTTCGACTCGCAGCCCGAACCGGTGCGCGCGGTCTGATCAGGCCGGATGCGCCATGTCGCGGATGTGGGTCGGCCCGGCGCGGCGCTCGATCTCGTCCAGCAGCGGCTTGTTCCAGCCGAGCATGAACATCGCTTCGGCGGTGACGAACATCGGACCCACGAGCAGGCCGACGATGTCGTCGACGAAGGCCGGCTTCTTGCCCTCGTACCAGTGACCGAGGAACTGGATCACCCAGCCGAGCGCGAAGAAGCCGATGCCCCAGGTCAGCCAGTTCGAGATGCTGCCGCCGGCCACTTGCTGTGCGAGTAGCAGCAGCACGCCCACCGCGACACTGACGCAGGCGCCGAGCACCAGGTTGCCGCGCGACAGGTACCACAGCACCGTCGGGACGAAGACGATCCATGCCGGGGTGAGCGTGAGCCCGCCCACGGCGAAGCTCGGCCGCGCGAGCAGCACGCCGACGGCGAAGACGATCATCGGCACGCCGACGAAGTGGGTGACGATGTTGCGCCGGTCCCGGTGGTATTCGGCGTATTGGCTGAGAAGGTCAAGCGCGCGACGCATGGCTTGCTCCCGGAAGTGATACCCCAACTGTGGCACAGCCCGCGCCGAATGCGCGCCGTGGGTTCCCTAAAATGCCTGAACTTTGACGGGTGAACCTACATGAGAAATCCAATGTCAACCTGTTCTTCGCGGGCCGCCGCGCCGGGCCGCCCCAAGCAAGGCCCGACCCTCAAGGGGCCACGAAGGGGCCCCTTCGTGGCCCCTGAGGGTCGATCGCCGTACTCGGCGAGCGGGGTGTTGTCATGAGCATCAAGAGTGACAAATGGATTCGGCGGATGGCCGAGCAGCACGGCATGATCGAACCGTTCGAGCCCGGCCAGGTGCGCCACGCGGCCGACGGTCACCGCATCGTGAGCTACGGAACCTCGAGCTACGGCTATGACATTCGCTGTGCGCCCGAGTTCAAGGTGTTCACCAACATTTACAGCACGGTGGTGGACCCGAAGGCCTTCGACGAGCGCAGCTTCGTCGACATGGATTCCGACGTCTGCATCATCCCGCCGAACAGCTTCGCGCTCGCGCGCACCCTCGAGTACTTTCGGATCCCCCGCAACGTGCTGACGATCTGCCTGGGCAAGAGCACTTACGCGCGCTGCGGCATCATCGTCAACGTGACGCCGTTCGAGCCCGAATGGGAAGGCTACGTCACGCTCGAGTTCAGCAACACCACGCCGCTGCCGGCGAAGATCTACGCGGGCGAGGGCTGCGCGCAGGTGCTGTTCTTCGAAAGCGACGAGGTCTGCGAGACGAGCTACAAGGACCGCGGCGGCAAGTACCAGGGACAGCGCGGAGTCACCCTGCCCAAGACCTGACGCCCTTCTCCCCGACGGCTGGGGTGGCATCGGCCCCGGCGCTACCATGCGGGCACAGCTCCGGGGAGCGCGCGATGAAGTGGGAAGGCAACCGCGAGAGCGAGAACGTCGAAGACGCCCGCGACAGCGGCGGCGGCATTCGGCTCGGTGGCGGAAGCATCGGCCTCGGGTCGGTGGCCATTGCCCTCGTGGCGGGGTGGGTCTTCGGCGTCAACCCGCTGACCTTGCTCGGGCTGATGAGCGAGGGCGGCTCAGCGCCCCAAGTGCAGCAGGCGCCGGCCGGTCGACCCCCGGCGAACGATCAAATGGCACGCTTCGTCTCGGTCGTGCTCGCGGACACCGAGGACGTCTGGCGCGCGCAGTTCCAGCAAGCGGGCAGGACTTATCGCGAGCCGAAGCTGCGCCTGTTTCGCGGCAGCGAACCCACCGCCTGCGGAACCGGCCAGGCGGCCATGGGTCCGTTCTACTGCCCCGGCGATGAAAAGGTCTATATCGACCTGCGCTTCTACGAGGTGCTGAAGACACGCCTGGGCGCGCCGGGCGACTTTGCGCAGGCTTACGTGATCGCCCACGAGGTTGGGCATCACGTGCAGAAGCTGATGGGCATCACCGAGCGGGTCGACCGCCTGCGCGCGCGTGCATCGGACGCGCAGGCCAACGCGCTGAGCGTGCGGCTGGAACTGCAGGCCGATTGCTTCGCCGGGCTGTGGGCTCATGACGCGCAAGCCGCGCGGCAGATCCTCGAGCAGGGCGACGTCGAAGAGGCGCTCAATGCCGCGTCGCAGATCGGCGACGACAGCCTGCAGCACCGCTCGCAGGGCACGGTGGTGCCCGAGAGCTTCACCCACGGCAGCAGTGCGCAGCGTGTGACCTGGTTCAAACGCGGGCTGCAGACCGGCAGCGTGGCCCAATGCAACACCTTCGATGCACGTCAGCCGTGAAGCGCGCCAGGAGCCTGTGATGCGCACCATCGTTCGTTCCGGCGCCCTGGTCGAGGCCTGGTTCGACAACCTGCGCCCCGAGCAGCAGGAGATGGCACGGCTGCTGCGCGACGCAGTGACGGCCGCGGTGCCGACACTCGCGCTGTCGATCAAATGGGGCAATCTGATGTTCACCCACGAGGGCAAGCATGCGCTGGCGATCGTGACCCACCGCGACCACGCGAACCTGCAGGTCTTCAACGGAGCGTTGTTGCTCGGGGAGTTTCCGGAACTCGAGGGCAGCGGCAAAAGCCTTCGCCAACTCAAGTTCCGCTATCGCCAGCCGCTGGACGAAGCGCTGGTGCGCGAGGTGACGCGTGCCTGTGTCGAGGAGCTCGAGCAGACGATGCGCGGCTCAGCGTAGCGCGACGATCCAGTCGCAACGCAGGCGCCCGGCACGGTGCATCCGGGTGCGCCACGCCACATAGGCCTGCGGCAGAAACAGCAGCGTCAGGCAGGTGATTTGCGCCCACGGCATCTCCAGCACGGTGGCTGCCGCGAGGCCGACCCAGCCGCTGACCCACAGCGTCAACACCAGTTCCCACAGGTTCTTTTCCAGCGGGTGGTCGCAGTGGTGGGTATGCCAAAGCTTGATCGCGTGAAACTGATCGAGTGTCATGGCCGGCCTCCGAGTGGCTGCCTCCACTGTAAGCTTCGCGTCAGTCTCGGTGAAGCCCCCTGGCCGAGTGCTTCGGGTTTTTTTTCACGTCATGGCGTGCAGCCGTTGCGCGAGCGGGACATCGCCGTAGAGCCAGGACGTGGGCAGGGCGCGCAGCCCGTCGGGCGCCGGCCAGACGAGCGCGGGCACGCCCTGGCTGCGGGTGGCTTGCATCAACTGGCGCGCGCGGTGAGTGCGGGCTTGCGTCGCTGCGGGCAGCGCCGGGTCGGCCAGGCGGTCGAGCCAGTCGGCGACGTCGCCCAGCGTGCCCGCCAGGGCCTGCGCGATCACCCTTCGGTCGCTGAGATCGCGGCCATGGACGTAACGCTCGCGCTGCAGCGCATCCAGTGCATCGAGTTCGCGTGCCGCGTTCCAGCGGGCCACCGCGCTCAGCGCCTGCGTCGCCGGCCCAGAGTCGAACGGCGACACCGAGTTGCCCAGCACGTCGCGCCGGTACGCGTCGGAAAACGAGCGCCCGCTCAGGGCCGCGATGCGTGCATCGGCCTGCACGATGTGCTGCACGAAGGCGGGATCGATGCGCCTGAACGGATTGCCGGCGAACAAGCCGCTCGGCAGCGCATCGACCGCGCACGCGCCGCTGGCGGCAAGCGAGCGGA
>DASXQQ010000106.1:0-45392 GCA_036507085.1 Piscinibacter sp.
CTGGCTGAATCGCTCGGCCAGCTGGGCCACGAGATCGGAACGGGTCATTGGTGCCCCTCGCCCGACGAGTACGTCGGACGATCCCCCGAGGGGATGCGGGCCGGCTTGGGAGCGGCCCGGCGCTCGGCCCGCAGTGCAACCAGGTCCGATTGCGACATACGGATCAGCCGTTGTCCTTCTGGTTGTCGAGCTTGGCGCGCAGCAGGGCACCCAGGCTCGTCGTGCCGGCGGTCTCGCGCTCGTTGCTCTGCGACAGGCGCTGCATCGCTTCTTGCTGGTCGGCGTTGTCCTTGGCCTTGATCGACAACTGGATCGAACGCGTCTTGCGGTCGATGTTGATGATCAGCGCCGAGACTTCGTCGCCTTCCTTCAGCACGTTGCGCGCGTCTTCGACGCGGTCGCGGCTGATTTCGGAAGCCCGCAGGTAGCCGGTCACGTCGTCGTTGAGCTGGATCTCGGCGCCGCGGGCGTCAACCGTCTTGACCTTGCCGGCCACCACCATGCCGCGGTCGTTGACCGAGGTGTAGCTGGTGAACGGATCGCTGTCGAGCTGCTTGATGCCCAGCGAGATGCGCTCGCGCTCCACGTCGACGGCCAGCACGATGGCTTCGACTTCCTGGCCCTTCTTGTAGTTGCGCACCGCAGCTTCGCCCGGCTCGTTCCACGACAGGTCCGACAGGTGCACCAGGCCGTCGATGCCGGCGGCCAGACCGACGAACACGCCGAAGTCGGTGATCGACTTGACGGGTCCCTTGACCTTGTCGCCGCGCTGCACCGTGGTCGCGAATTCTTCCCACGGGTTGGCCTTGCACTGCTTCATGCCGAGGCTGATGCGGCGCTTGTCTTCGTCGATCTCGAGCACCATGACCTCGACCTCGTCGCCCAGCGAGACGATCTTGCTGGGGGCGACGTTCTTGTTGGTCCAGTCCATTTCGGAGACGTGCACCAGGCCTTCGATGCCCGGCTCGATCTCGACGAACGCGCCGTAGTCGGCGATGTTGGTGATCTTGCCGAACAGGCGCGTGCCGTTCGGGTAGCGGCGCGACACGCCGTGCCACGGATCGTCACCGAGCTGCTTGATGCCGAGCGAGACGCGGTTCTTCTCGGCGTCGAACTTGAGCACCTTGGCGGTGAGCTCCTGGCCCACCTGGACCACTTCGCTCGGGTGACGCACGCGACGCCAGGCCATGTCGGTGATGTGCAGCAGGCCGTCGATGCCGCCCAGGTCGACGAACGCACCGTACTCGGTGATGTTCTTGACCACGCCATGCACGATGGCGCCTTCGGACAGGGTCTCGAGCAGCTTGGCGCGTTCTTCGCCCATCGAAGCCTCGACCACGGCGCGGCGCGACAACACGACGTTGTTGCGCTTGCGGTCGAGCTTGATGACCTTGAACTCCATGGTCTTGCCCTCGAACGGGCTCATGTCCTTGACCGGGCGGGTGTCGAGCAGCGAGCCCGGCAGGAAGGCGCGGATGCCGTTGACGAGGACCGTGAGGCCGCCCTTGACCTTGCCGGAGACGGTGCCGGTGACGAACTCGCCGGACTCCAGCGAGTTCTCCAGCGACAGCCACGAGGCGAGGCGTTTGGCCTTGTCGCGCGACAGGATGGTGTCGCCGTAGCCGTTTTCGATCGCGTCGATGGCCACCGACACGAAATCGCCGACCTGGACTTCGAGCTCGCCCTGGTCGTTCTTGAATTCTTCAATCGGGACGTAGGCTTCGGACTTGAGGCCTGCGTTGACCACCACGAAGTTGTAGTCGACACGCACCACTTCGGCGGTGATGACCTCGCCACTGCGCATCTCGGAGCGCTTCAGCGATTCTTCGAACAGGGCAGCAAAGGATTCGCCGCCGGAGCTGGTGGCAGTTTGGGTTTGAGACATGTGGGTGTTTCCGGTGCGGCTCATCGCCGCGGGTTGGTTTTCAAATCCGCCGCTTCGGCGCGCCCCGGTTGAAGCGCAGGAGGGAAAGCGGCGGGCCTGCTGTGGCCTTACTTGAAAGGCCGGCGCTGCTGCCAGGCTTCGAGCACTGCATCCATCGAGGCTTCGACGCTCAGTGCCGAGTTGTCCAGCAACACCGCATCTTCTGCCGGCTTCAAGGGCGCGACGGTTCGGGACTGATCCCTGGCGTCACGCGCTTCGAGGTCGGCGCGAAGAGTGTCGATATTAGACGAAATTCCTTTTGAAATCAATTGCTTATGCCGCCTTTCCGCACGCGTGGCGGCGCTTGCGGTGAGGAAAACCTTGAGGTCGGCGCCGGGGAAGATGACGGTGCCCATGTCGCGCCCGTCGGCGACCAGGCCCGGGATGCGGCGGAACGACAGCTGCAGCTCGCGCAGCGCGGCGCGCACGCGAGGGAAGGCCGACACTTTCGACGCCAGCGAGCCAACCGCCTCGTCGCGCAGCGCGTCGGCCACCTCGACGCCGGCGAGGCGGATGCTGTGGCCCTCGAAGCGCAGGTCGAGCGCCGCGGCAAGCGCCGCCAGGCGCGTCTCGTCGTCGGCCGCCACGCCAGCCTGCATCGCGGCCAGCGCGGTCGCACGATAGACCGCGCCCGAGTCGAGGAAGTGGTAGCCCAGGGCTTGGGCGACCGCGCTCGCGAGCGTCCCCTTGCCCGACGCGGTCGGGCCATCGACGGTCAACACCGGAATGTGCGCGGTGTCGGTCGTGACCACCGAGAACAGCGTCTCGAAGTAGTCGGGGAAGGTCTTCGCGACGCACTTCGGGTCGAGGATGCGCACTGGCTGGAGTGCGCCCGCAGATGCCAGCGCATTGAACGCGGCGAGCGAGAAGCACATCGCGATGCGGTGGTCGTCGTAGGTGTGGATCGCCGCCGCCTGCCACTGCGCCGGCGGCGTGACCTCGATGAAGTCGGCGCCTTCGGTGATGCGTGCGCCGAGCTTGCGCAGCTCGATCGCCATCGCCGCGATGCGGTCGGTTTCCTTGACGCGCCAGCTGGCGATGTTGGTCAGGCGCGTGGTGCCGTCGGCATACAGCGCCATCACCGCCAGCGTCATCGCGGCGTCGGGGATATGGTTGCAGTCGAGCGTGATCGGCTGCAGCGGCCAGCGCCCGCGGCGGACCTCCAGCCAGCCGGCGCCGGTGCGGACATCGGCGCCCATCGCCTGCGCCGCCTCGACGAAGCGGATGTCGCCCTGGATCGAGTCGAGCCCGATGCCCTCGATGCGGACCGGCGCGTCGACCGCGGCCAGTGCGCCCAGCGCAATGAAGTACGAGGCCGACGACGCGTCGCCTTCGACGTGGATCTCGCCCGGCGAGCGGTAGGCGCTGCCGGCGGGAATCGTGAAGCGTGACCAGCTGTCGCGCTGCACAGCGATGCCGAAGCGCTGCAGCAGGTTGAGGGTGATCTCGATGTAGGGCTTGGAGATCAGCTCGCCGTCGACCTCGATCACCACCGGCGCGTCGCCGGCGACCAGCGGCAGTGCGAGCAGCAGCGCGGTCAGGAACTGGCTCGAGACGTCGCCGCGCACCCGGATCGGCGCGCTGGTGTCCAGACGACCCGAGCCCGCATGGAGTCGCAGCGGCGGATAGCCGTCGTTGCCGAGGTAGTCGACGCCGCAGCCGAGCTGGCGCAAGGCGTCGACCAGGTCGCCGATCGGCCGTTCGTGCATGCGCGCCACGCCGCCAAGCTCGAAGCGGCCCTCTTGCGTCGCTGCGAGCACCGCAAGCGAAGCGGTGAGCGGGCGCATCGCGGTGCCGGCATTGCCAAGGAACAGCGCGGCCTCGCGCGCGGCCAGGCGCCCGCCCAAGCCGGTGATGCGCAGGCTCGTGCCCTGCGGCGCGATCGTGCAGCCGAGCGTGCGCAAGGCCGCGAGCATGACGCGGGTGTCGTCCGAGTCGAGCAGGTCGTGAACGACGGTGCTGCCAGCGCTCAGCCCGGCCAGCAGCAGCACCCGGTTGGAGATGCTCTTCGATCCGGGCAGCCGCACGGTGCCGGCGGCGCGCAGCAGCGGGGGCAGGTCGAGGAATGGCGTCGTGTACATCGGCGGCAAGGCGAGGGGTCGGATCGACCCCGGTTTCAGCGGTTCGTCGTCGGCTTCGTGGCGTTCATCTGCCAGCCCGAGCGGGCGTCGGAGGCGTTGCGGATCAGGTCTTCGAGGGCCTCGATGTTGCCGGTCTTGATGACATGCTCCATCGCGTCGAGCGTGTGCCGAAAACGCAGCGATTGCTTCAGCAGCTCTTCGCGGTTGGAGATCAGGATGTCGCGCCACACCGTCGGGTCGCTTGCAGCGATGCGGGTGAAGTCGCGAAAGCCCGGCCCGGCGAGCGACAGGAAGTCGCGGCCCGCCGGCTGCCGCGCGACCGAGTTGAAGTAGGCGAACGCGAGCATGTGCGGCAGGTGGCTCACCGCGGCGAAGGCCGCATCGTGATTTTCCGGCGTCATGCGCAGCACTTGTGCGCCGATGCCGGCCCACACGTCGGTGGCCTTTTGCACCAGCTCGGGATTCGTTTGCGCGAGCGGCGTGAGGATGACGTGGCGGCCGTTGTACAGCGACGCGTCGGCATGCGAGATGCCGGCCACTTCCTTGCCGGCGATCGGGTGCGCCGGCACGAAGCTCGCGACGCGCTCCTTCAGAACGCGGCGCGCCGCGTCGACCACGTCGCGCTTGGTCGAGCCGACGTCCATGAACAGCACGCCCGGCTCGACCAGGTGGCGGATCGCCTTGAAGGTGGCTTCGCTCGCCGCCACCGGCACGGCGATCAGCACGATGTCGGAGCCCGACACCGCGAGCAGCGCCGACTCGGCCGCGATGTCGATCACGCCGAGTTTCTTCGCCTTCTCGGTGGTCGACGGCGACTTGCTGTAGCCGATGACGCGCTTGACCAGCCCGGCGCGTTTGAGCGCGAGCGCGAACGAGCCGCCCATCAGGCCGCATCCGATCACGCCGAGTTGGTTGAACATCAGTGCACGTCGATGGGGTAGGTGCCGAGCAGCTTGAAGAACGCGCAGACGCCGCGCAGTTCTTTCAGCGCGGCGGCCACTTCGGGCTGGTCCGGGTGGCCTTGCAGGTCGATGTAGAAGTAGTACTCCCACTGGCCGGAGCGCGCCGGGCGCGATTCGAAGCGCGTCATCGACACGCCGTGCTGCTTCAGCGGCACCAGCATGTCGTGCACCGCGCCCGGACGATTCGCCACCGACACGACCAGGCTGGTGCAGTCGTGGCCCGAGGCCTGCGGCTGCGGCTGGCGATCGGGGTGGGTGATGACGGCGAAGCGGGTGCGGTTGTGCGGGTCGTCCTGGATCGCCGGGGCCACCACGTGCAGGCCGAATTCGCTGCCGGCGCGCTCGCTCGCGATGGCTGCGAGCGTGGGGTCCAGGCTCGCCAGCCGCGCGCCTTCGGCGTTGCTCGACACCGGCCGGCGCTCGACCTGCGGCAGGTGGTTGCTGAGCCAGGCATGGCACTGCGCCAGCGCCTGCGGATGGGCGCACACCGCGCCGATGGCGGCGAGTGAATTCTCGCGGCGCAGCAGGTTCTGCCGCACCGCCAGGCTGGTCTCGCCGATGATGAACAGCGGCTCGGTGAGGAACAGGTCGAGGGTGCGCGCGACCACGCCTTCGGTCGAGTTCTCGACCGGCACGACGCCGAAATCGGCGGCGCCGGCGCTGGTGGTGCGGAAGACTTCGTCGGTGCTGACGCAGGGCACGCGCACGATCGACGAGCCGAAGAAGCCGAGCGCGGCCTCCTCGCTGAAGGTGCCGGCCGGGCCCAGGTAGGCCACGCGCGTCGGCGTTTCGAGCGCACGGCAGGCCGACATGATCTCGCGCCAGATCGGCGCGACGCTGTCGGTCCGCAAGGGGCCGGGGTTGGTCGCCTTCAACCCGTCGATGACCTGCGCTTCGCGCTCGGGACGGAACGCGACCGAACCTTCCTTCTTCTTCACCTCGCCGACTTCCTGGGCCAGCGCGGCGCGCCGGTTCAGCAGCTCGAGCAGTTCGCGGTCCAGCGCGTCGATGCGGATTCGCAGCGCCAAAAGATCGGTGTTCGGGGGAAAAGTCTCGGCCATGGAGTGCGGCAGACGTTCGCGTTCGTGACGGAGCTTACTTGCTTGCCGGTTTGGCTGCGGGCTTGGCGGCCGAAGCCGGCTTTGACACGGGGCTCGCCGCCACGCCGCTGCTGAGCGCACTGCGGATGCTCTGCTCCAGTGCTTGCACCTTGGGCTCGATCACGGGGCGTCCCTCGGCGACCAGCTTCTGCAGGAAGCCGCTTTGTATCTCGGGGAGGGCTTGCTGGTACTTCTTGTTCACCGGAGATTCGTTCCAGGCGATCAGCTGCTTCAGCTCATCTTCGGTGAACTTCTCTTCCAGCGCAGCGCCGATGACCGATGGCGCGAGCTTGACCGCACGCTCGCGCAACAGCGGCGTCGATTCATCGATGTACTTTCGAACACTCGCTTCGATGTTCTTGCCGATGGCTTCGCGCTTCTCAGGCGGCACCTGCGTCTGCAGCACGCGTCCAGCGTCTTGCATCATCCGCCCCGCCACCTGCTCAACCAGTCCGCGCGCGACGTTCTCGATCCCCGGCTGCTGCAATTGCAGCAGCTTGGCGACAAGTTCCTTCTTCGCAGGCGTGGTCTGGGCGTTCGTGAGCGTGGCGAGCGTCAACAGCGCCACGCCGATCCATCGCTTCATCAGGCGTTCTCCTCGGGTCCCGGCTCGTCGCCGGTGGCGTCGCCGTTCGCGTCGTTTTCGACGATGCGTTGCAGGCCGCTCAGGCTCGAGCCATCGTCGAGCGCGATCAGCGTCACGCCCTGGGTGGCGCGACCGAGTTCGCGGATCTCGGACACGCGGGTTCGCACCAGCACGCCCTTGTCGGTGATCAGCATGATCTCGTCGTCGGGGCGCACCAGCGTGGCGGCGACGACCTTGCCGTTGCGCTCGCTTTGCTGGATCGCGATCATCCCCTTGGTGCCGCGGCCGTGGCGGGTGTACTCGACGATGCTGGTGCGCTTGCCGTAGCCCTTTTCGGTGGCGGTGAGCACGCTTTGCGTCTCGTCCTCGGCCACCAGCATCGCGATCACGCTCTGGCCGGCGTCGAGCATCATGCCGCGCACGCCGCGGGCGTTGCGGCCCATCGGGCGGACGTCGTCTTCGTCGAAACGAACCGCCTTGCCGCCGTCGGAGAACAGCATCACGTCGTGCTTGCCGTCGGTCAGCGCGGCACCGATCAGGAAGTCGCCCGGGTCGAGGTCGACCGCGATGATGCCGGCCTTGCGCGGGTTGCTGAACTCATCGAGCGCAGTCTTCTTCACCGTGCCCTGCGCCGTGGCCATGAACACGAAGTGATCGGGCGGAAAGGTGCGTGCGTCGCCGGTCAGCGGCAGCACCACGTTGACCTTCTCGCCCTGCTGCAGCGGGAACATGTTGACAATGGGCTTGCCACGTGAATTGCGCGAGCCCTGCGGCACTTCCCAGACCTTCAGCCAATAGACCCGGCCGCGGTTGGTGAAGCACAGGATGTAGTCGTGCGTGTTGGCGATGAAGAGCTGGTCGATCCAGTCGTCTTCCTTCGTCTGGGTGGCTTGCTTGCCGCGCCCGCCGCGTTTTTGCGCGCGGTACTCCGACAGCGCCTGGCTCTTGATGTAGCCGGTGTGCGAAAGCGTCACCACCATGTCGGTGGGCGTGATCAGGTCTTCGGTGCCGAGGTCCTGCGCGTTGTGCTCGATCACGCTGCGGCGTGCGCCGAGCTTGGTCTGGCCGAACTCCTGCTTGATCGCCGCGAGCTCGCCCGAGATGATCGTCGTCACCCGTGCCGGTGTGGCGAGGATGCTGATCAGGTCGGCGATCTCGGCCATCACGTCCTTGTACTCGCCGATGATCTTGTCCTGCTCCAGGCCCGTGAGGCGCTGCAATCGCATCTGCAGGATTTCGCCGGCCTGGTCTTCGGACAGGCGGTACAGGCCGTCGGCCTGCATGCCGAACTCGCGGCCCAGCCCTTCGGGGCGATAGGCATCGCGCCCGCCCGGCGTTCCGCCTTCGGCGCGCGAGAGCATCTCGCGCACCAGCGACGAGTCCCAGCTCTTGCTCATCAGCGCGGTCTTCGCGACCGGCGGCGTCGGCGAGGTCTTGATCGTCTCGATGAACTCGTCGATGTTGGCGAGTGCGACCGCCAGGCCTTCCAGCACATGGCCCCGTTCGCGCGCCTTGCGCAGCTCGAACACCGTCCTGCGCGTCACCACCTCGCGGCGGTGCTCGAGGAAGATCTCGATCAGGTCCTTCAGGTTGCACAGCTTGGGCTGGTTGTCGATCAGCGCCACCATGTTGATGCCGAAGGTGTCCTGCAGCTGCGTCTGCTTGTACAGGTTGTTCAGCACCACCTCGGGCACTTCGCCGCGCTTGAGTTCGATCACCACCCGCATACCCGACTTGTCGGACTCGTCCTGGATGTGGCTGATGCCCTCCAGCTTCTTCTCGTGAACCAGCTCGGCCATGCGCTCGAGCAGGTTCTTCTTGTTCACCTGGTACGGGATCTCGTCGACGATGATCGCCTGGCGCTGGCCGCGGTCGATGTCTTCGAAGTGGCACTTGGCGCGCATCACCACCTTGCCGCGACCGGTGCGGTAGCCGTCGCGCACGCCGTTGAGGCCGTAGATGATTCCCGCGGTCGGGAAGTCCGGCGCCGGGATGATCTCCATCAACTCGTCGATGGTCGCGCTCGGGTTCTTCAGCAGGTGCTGGCAGGCGTCGACCACCTCGTTCAGGTTGTGCGGCGGGATGTTGGTGGCCATGCCCACCGCGATGCCGGCCGCGCCGTTGACCAGCAGGTTCGGCAGCCGCGTCGGCAGCACCAGCGGTTCTTTCTCGCTGCCGTCGTAGTTGGGTCCGAAGTCGACGGTTTCCTTGTCGATGTCGGCGAGCATTTCGTGCGCGACCTTCGACAGGCGGATCTCGGTGTAGCGCATCGCCGCGGCGTTGTCGCCGTCGACCGAACCGAAGTTGCCTTGCCCATCGACCAGCATGTGGCGCAGCGAGAAGTCCTGCGCCATGCGAACGATGGTGTCGTACACCGCGCTGTCACCGTGCGGGTGGTATTTGCCGATCACGTCACCGACGATGCGCGCCGACTTCTTGTACGGCCGGTTCCAGTCGTTGTTCAGCTCGTGCATCGCGAACAGCACGCGCCGGTGCACCGGCTTCAAGCCGTCACGCGCGTCGGGGAGAGCACGGCCCACGATCACGCTCATCGCGTAATCAAGGTACGAACGCCGCATCTCCTCTTCGAGGCTGACGGCTAGGGTTTCCTTGGCGAATTGGGTCATGAAAGCGGCGAGGGCAGGGCAGGCTCGCCAATGCAAAGCGCAGAGCCCATCATTCTAAGTGCCCGTTGCTGTAGCACTCGCGCAACACTGATTCACGCGGCCGCCCCAGAGGGGCGCAAAGCGAGGCTCTGCTGGCACAATGAACCGGGTGGCAGGCGTTCGCACCAGCGAAGGGCTGCCAGCGCTTTCCGATCACCTGTCGGACGTTTTGCAGAATTACTGCACCTTCCCTCGAGAGGAGAATCATGAAGAAACTGAATAAGGTGGCGTCGCTCTTCGCATCCGCTGCTCTCGCTGCCGGCGCGTCGAGCGCCTTCGCCCAGGCCAAGACGATTGACAACTGGGTCAACGCCACGGGCACGCCGTGGAAGAACGGCACCAACCAACTCTGCTGGCGCGATGCCAGCTGGACCCCGGCCACCGCGCATCCCGATTGTGATGGCGCGCTGAAGCCGCCGCCCCCGCCGCCGCCCCCGGCTCCGGCCCCGCCGCCCCCGCCGCCGGCCCCCGCGCCGGTCGCGCCGCCGCCCCCGCCGCCGCCGCCCGCTCCGGTGAGCGAGAAGGTGACCTTCGCCGCTGACGCCTTCTTCGACTTCGACAAGGCCGTGCTCAAGCCCGAAGGCAAGGCCAAGCTCGACGATCTCGTCGGCAAGATGGGTGGCATCAACCTCGAGGTCATCATCGCCGTCGGCCACACCGACGCGGTGGGCGTTGATGCATACAACCAGAAGCTGTCGGTCAAGCGCGCCGATGCCGTCAAGAATTACCTGACGAGCAAGGGCGTCGAAAAGAACCGCGTGTACACCGAAGGCAAGGGCGAGAAGCAGCCTGTCGCCGACAACAAGACCGCCGAAGGCCGCGCGAAGAACCGCCGCGTGGAAATCGAAGTGGTCGGTACCCGCAGCAAGAAGTAATCGGCCTCGCGCTGGTTCAAGAAAACCCCGCTTCGGCGGGGTTTTCTGTTTCCGGCCGCGCGAATTTGATGCCATGCCTTTTGGGTACCATCGCGCCATGACGATCAACGCCGACCCCCAGGAACTCGCGAAATTCAGCGAGCTGGCCCATCGCTGGTGGGACACCGAGAGCGAGTTCCGCCCGCTGCACCAGATCAACCCGCTGCGCCTCGACTGGATCGACCAGCGCGCGCGGCTGGCGGGCAAGCGGGTGCTCGACGTCGGCTGCGGCGGCGGCATCCTGTCCGACGCGATGGCGCGCCGCGGCGCCGACGTGCTCGGCATCGACCTCGCGGGCAAGCCGTTGAAGGTGGCTCAACTGCACGCCCTGGAGGCCGGCACGAGCCGCGTCGACTACCGCGAGGTGGCGGCCGAGGCGCTGGCCGAGGAAATGCCCGGCGCGTTCGACGTCGTCACCTGCATGGAGATGCTCGAGCATGTGCCCGACCCCGCGTCGATCGTGCAGGCTTGTGCCACGCTCGCCAAGCCCGGCGGCTGGCTGTTCTTCTCGACCATCAATCGCAACCCGAAGGCTTTCCTCATGGCCATCGTCGGCGCCGAGCATGTGCTCAAGCTGCTGCCCAAGGGCACCCACGAGTACGCACGCTTCCTGCGCCCGAGCGAGCTGGCGCGCGCCTGCCGCGACACCGGCCTGGCGCTGCACGAGTCTTGCGGCCTGCAATACAACCCCCTCACGCGGCGCTACTGGCTGTCCGGTGACACCAGCGTGAACTACATGCTGGCGTGTCGGAAAGCGGTATGAGCGCGCCGGGCCGCCAGGGCCACGAAGGGGCCCCTATTGGGTCCCTTGGCGAATTCCCGCTTGGCGGGACGGCGCGCAGCGCCAAGGGTGCCCAATGAGCGCATCGATGCGGGCCGTGCTGTTCGACCTGGACGGCACGCTGATCGACAGCGCACCGGACCTCGCCGGCGCGGCCAACGAGTTGCGCAGCGTCCACGGCCTGCCGGAGCTGCCGTTCGAGCGCTTCCGGCCCATGGTCGGCTCGGGCGCGCGCGGCATGATCGGCGTGGCCTTCGATGTCGGCCCCGACGACGAACGCTTCGGGCCGCTGCGCGACGCCTTCCTCGACCGCTACGAGCACCGCATGACGCGCGAGACCCGCGTCTTCGCTGCGGTGCTGCCGCTGCTCGACGCGCTGGACCGGCTCGGCCACCCGTGGGGTGTCGTCACCAACAAGGCGACCCGCTTCACCGAGCCGCTGGTGCGCTCGCTGGCGTTGCACCAGCGCGCCAGGACGGTGATCGCCGGCGACACGACGGCGCATTCCAAGCCGCATCCCGCGCCGCTGCTGGAAGCGGCGCGGCGCGTCGGGCTGGAGCCATCCCAATGCATTTACGTCGGCGACGACTTGCGCGACGTGCAGGCCGGCCACGCGGCGGGCATGACCACGGTGATCGCGGCCTGGGGCTACCTCGGGATCGGCGAGCCGATCGAGTCCTGGGGCGCGGACCACATCATCAAGACGCCGGCCGAACTCTTGAACCTTTTGGCAATGGCCTAAACTAACCGGTTCCTGGGGCCGACTTGGCTTCGACGTGGGTGCGGAGTTGGATCAGGGCATGCCGAGCACCAGTCAGCTCGTAAATCCATCTGGATCAAAGTAACTGCGAACGACTCTTCGTACGCTCTCGCCGCTTAAAACCGGTGAGCTTCGCAACGGTTGGCCGATGGGCCGGGCTTGAGGGGCAACCCGAAAGCTGCGAAGTCATACACATGGGCTCGCTCTGGGTCGGGTCACTCGACACAGGGCTAAATCAAGTGACTCGGGGCGAACGTAGCGTGCTGCTGCGCGACGGCCGCCCTCAAAACCAAACCAGCCAGCTAAGCATGTAGATCTGCCCGATGATGGCTTGCGGACGGGGGTTCGATTCCCCCCGGCTCCACCATTTGATAGTTTCATGACGTCCAGGAACGTCCATGGAAATCAAGAAGCCGCCAAGTAAATGAAGTACTTGGCGGTTTTTTCTTGCCACGCCATCGCGACCGGCCGTGCGTGCGGGTCGGAGAGTTGCTGCAGGCGATCGAAAGCGACAGAGGCATGCCGATCACGCGCGCGGCGCTGCAACTCGCGCCCCTCGTGTTCGTTCGTCCCGGTGAGCTGCGCAAGGCCGCGCTGGCCGAGCGCTTGGGTGTCGACGAGGCCGTGATCGAAGCCCAGCTGCGAAGGGCCACTTCCAGGCGGCCGGCCCCCGTGCGCCTGCGACCCTGGAGGCGTAGCATGAACAGTGCTGACGTGGCTGAGGGCTCGAGCTCCGCGGACAGGCTGGAGGCGAAGCGAAGCGCTCGGCAGCGCAAGCGTTCAGGGGTATCCCATGAGGCAATTCATCCGCCATCCGGTCGACGTCCCCGTCGAGATCGGCACCGCTGCATCGGGCCCTCCTTCTGCCGTTCACACCCACGACATCAGCGTCGGCGGATTGGCCCTTCGCTCCAGCGTGGCCGTGGCGCCAGGCGCCGATGTGGAGATTCGCATTGCCTACGTGCAACCGGCGTTCGAAGCGCATGCGCGCGTGGCCTGGTGCCACCCGCATGAGGAGGACGGCTTCGAACTGGGCGTGACATTCCTGGATGCCCAGGACGCATTTCTCGCCCGCATGGTGGAGCAGGTCTGCCACATCGAGGACTACCGCCAGTCGGTCTGTCGGCTCGAAGGGCGCCAGCTCAGCGCGGAGGAGGCGGCCGTTGAGTGGATTGCCCAGTACGCGGCGCAGTTTCCCGAGATCGGTCCAAGCCGCGTGCACTAGCGTCGAAGTGAAGGGGAAGCCGCCATGAGGAAACCGCGTTCGAAGCAGGAAGAACTGGAACGGCTCAGTCGGGCGCTGCGCACGGTGAGCGGAAGCAACCGCGCCCTGCTGCGGGCCGACGAGGAAGCCTCTTTGCTCAAGGAGATCTGCCGGGTGGTGGTCGAGGAGGCGGGTTACAGCGCGGCGTTGGTGTGCCGCGCGGAGCACGACGAAGGCAAGACGGTCACGCCCCTGGCCCAGGCCGGCGTTGAAATGCCGGTTGCCGATCTGCAGCAGGCCCTGACCTGGGCGGACACCGAGCAGGGCCGCAGTGCCACCGGCACGGCCATCCGCACCGGGCAGCCGTGCGTGTTCAACAACGTGCTGAGCGATCCCATACCGGCCTTCTGGCGCGAGTTCTCTCGCCAGCGCGGATTTGCCTCCGTGTTGTCGCTGCCCCTTCGAGTCGAGGGCGAGCTGTTCGGTGCGCTGAGCATCGCGGCGCCGGAGCCGGACGCATTCGACGAACACGAACTGCAGCTCCTCATGGAGGCGGCGGACGATCTCGCGTTCGGCCTGGAAGCCCTGCGCACGCGGTGCCGGCACCGTCAGGCGCAGCAGGAGATCCTGCGGCTGAACCGCGCCCTGCGAACGCGGGCGGCCGTCAACCATGCCCTCAGCCATGCCTCCGACGAGCCCTCGCTGCTCCAGGAAATCTGCGGCGTCGTCGTGGAAGACTGCGGCTACCGTCTGGCGTGGGTCGGCTTTTCCGAGCACGACGAGGCCATGACCTTGCGCCCGGTGGCTTACGCGGGGTTCGACGACGGGTTCCTCAGCCTGCCGCGCACCTGGGGCGCGACGGAGCGTGCACGCCGCATCAGCGCGTTGATCGCGACCGGACAACCCTACGTCTTCAGGGACGTTCACAACGATCCTGAGTACCCGTACCGGGAAGAAGCGCGCCGGCGTGGATACGGATCGATGGTGGCGTTGCCGCTGGCAGTCGATGGCCGGCTGATCGGGTCGTTGCACATCCTGGCCGCGGAGGCTGATGGCTTTGACGACAAGGAACTGGAGCTTCTCGTGGCAACGGCGAATGACCTGGGCTACGGCCTGGCGGCCTTGCGCGCGCGCGCCGCAGCCGCAGCCGCCGAAGAGACCATCAAGCGCATGGCCTATTTCGACACGGTCACCGGTCTGCCGAACCGGGTGCGTCTGCGCGACTTGCTCGCCGACGCACTTGCATCCGCGAAGGACGAAAGGCGCCCGCTCGCATTCCTGCGCGTGGAGATGGCGCGCTTTCGAGAGATCAACGAGACCCTCGGTGACCGCGAGGTCAACCAGCTGCTGCAGGATGTCGCCGGGCGGCTCGAGAGCACCGTCGGCGAGGCCGGCAAGGTGGCCCGCCTGGCCGAGAGCGAGTTCGCGGTGCTGCTGCTACGCGGCGGCGCGGAGCAGGCGCTCCAGCTTGCCCAGAAGATCCTGGCGAAGCTGTTCGAGCCCGTCGACTTGTCAGGGCTTTTGCTCGACGTGCGGTCGAACATCGGCATCAGCCTCTTTCCGGGTCACGGCAGCGACGCCGAGGCGCTGATGCGCCGGGCGAGCATCGCCCTGGATCAGGCGCGGTTGACGGGCAGCGGGGTGGCGCTCTTCAAGGGCGGGCTGGATCGGGAGTGTGCGCAGCGCCTGTCGCTGATGGGCGATCTGCGCGGGGCGATCGAGCACAACGAACTTCTGCTGTACTGCCAGCCGAAGCTGCAAATGTCGTCCGGTCGGGTGTGCGGCGCCGAGGCGCTGGTGCGCTGGCAGCATCCTCGGCTCGGAATGATCAACCCTGGAGAGTTCATCAAGCTCGCGGAGAGCACCGGGCTGATCACGCCGCTGACCTACTGGGTGCTCGAGGCGGCGCTGCGACAGAGCTACGAATGGCATGAGCAGGGCCTGCAGCAGCCGCTGTCGGTCAACCTCTCGGTGCACGACCTGCGCGATCCGAAGCTGCTCGACCGCATCAGCGGATCGCTCGCCACCTGGGGAGCGCAACCCGGCTGGATCGAGTTCGAGTTGACCGAGAGCGCGCTGATGGCCGATCCGGTCGGTGCGCTCGAAACGCTGACGCGGCTGAAGCATCTGGACGTGGCGCTCACGATCGATGACTACGGCACCGGCTATTCCTCGCTCTCGTACCTGCAGAGGCTGCCGGTGGACGCGATCAAGATCGATCAGTCGTTCGTCTGCGACATGACCACCAACAAGGACTCGGCGACGATCGTTCGCTCGACGATCGAGCTCGCCCACAACCTGGATCTCACGGTCACCGCCGAAGGCGTGGAGGACCAGGGGACCTTCGAGCGCCTGGCCGCATTGGGTTGCGACATGGCACAGGGCTATTGCATCGGCCGGCCGATCCCGGCGGATCAATTCCGGGCCTGGGAGGCGCAGCCGACGCGACACTGATCAGCGAGCTCCATCGCTCCATCTGCGTGTCGGTCGAAAGCCTTGACCCTGATGTACTCGTGGTCGGGAGGTTGCCACGAATATGATTCATATCATATTTGATAGAGTCTGTGCATGCCTGCCAAGCCTACCCGCCGAGAAGCGACCCATGAGCGGATCCTCGACGTCGCCGCGCGCTCGCTGCGGCGCAACGGCTATGCGGGCGTTGGTGTGGTCGATGTGATGAAGCAGGCAGGGCTGACTCACGGCGGCTTCTACGCCCACTTTGATTCCCGCGATGCATTGTTGGCTGAGGCGATCGAACGTGCGGGACGTGATAGCGCGACCACCATGAACCAGCGCATCGACGCCAGCCGGGCGCGCGGGGAGCGCCCGCTGCGGGCGATCATCGAAGGGTATCTGTCCGAAGCGCACCTGCGGGGAACCGAGTCGGGCTGCGTGGTCGCAGCGCTGAGTTCCGAGATGCCGCGCCAGTCGGCGGCGCTGCTGGCGCCTTCGGTCGGGCGAGTGTCCGAGCTGATCGCAATGGTCCAGCGCGCACTGCCCGAAGGCGGCACCAAGGAGCAGGCGATGGTCATCGCGAGCACGATGGTCGGCAGCTTGCAGCTCGCCCGCACACTCGGGGTCAACGCAAAGGGCAAGGCCCTTCTCGCCGCGGCTCGAAGCGCCTTGCTGGCGCAATACGACACAGAGTAGTTTTTCACCATGCGCCGTGATGCGCATCTCGGTCCTTTGCGGCCACTAATATGATGAACGTCATATTTATGTCGCATCCTCAACAAGGAGCACCTCATGAGACTTGCCAACGCCACCGTCTTGATCACCGGCGCCAACCGCGGCCTCGGATTGGCCTTTGCACGCGAGGCGCAGGCACGCGGCGCACGCAAGGTGTACGCCGCCGCCCGCGATCCCGCCAGCGTGACGCTTGCGGGCGTCATACCGATCAAGCTCGATGTCACGAGTCCGGACGACATCACTGTGGCGGCTCGCGAATGCGGCGACGTCACACTGCTGATCAACAATGCCGGCGTTGCGGCAACGGGTGGTTTTCTCGCTGACACCAGCGTGGCATCCGCGCAGCGCCACCTCGACACCAACGTCTTCGGTCCGCTGCGCATGACGCAGGCCTTCGCGCCAGTACTCGCTGCGCACGGCGGCGGAGCGATCCTGAACGTGCTGTCGATCTCGAGCTGGATCAGCGGGCCGCTGCTCGGCGTCTATGGCATGAGCAAGTCTGCGGCCTGGGCCATGACGAACGGCACGCGCATTGAACTGCTCAATCAGCACACGCAGGTGCTCGCCCTGCACGTCGGCTTCATCGACACCGACCTGACCCGTGGCTTCGACGTGCCCAAGCTCGCTCCCGATGCGGTCGCGCGCACGGCGCTGGATGCGCTCGAGGCCGGTGCCAGCGAGGTGCTTGCCGACGACCTCACACGCCAGGTGCACGCAGGCCTGTCGGCCGACCCAGCGGTCTATCTGCAACCCATCAGCCGGTGAGCGCACGATGACTTCCACCACGATTCGTTCGCCCGTGATGGTGGTCAGCGAGACTCACGCGTCGCCGTGGCCGGTCTTCTGGATCGCCAGCGTCGCGGTGTTCCTCGTCTCGCTCGACACGACCATGCTGTTCGCCGCATTCCGCGCCGTGCGCGCCGGCTTCCCCGACACCTCGGCGGCCGACATGTCGTGGGTGCTCAACGCGTACACCGTGGTCTACGCCGCGATGCTGATCCCCGCCGGCGGCTTGGCCGACACGCATGGCCGCAAGAGAGTCTTCCTGCTCGGTGTCACGCTGTTCCTCGCGGCCTCGGCGGCGTGCGGGTTGGCGGGCAACGTCGGCTGGCTGGTCGCGGCGCGGGTGGCGCAGGCGATTGGCGCGGCGCTGCTCACGCCGGCGTCGCTGTCCATCGTGCTCAACGCCTTCCCGCACGGCAAGCGCGCGATGGCGGTGAGCCTGTGGGGCGCGGTTGGCGGTCTCGCCGCCGCGATCGGGCCGAGCCTGGGCTCGCTCGTCGTCGATGCAGTGGGTTGGTCGTGGGCGTTCTACCTGAACCTGCCGCTGGGTGCGCTGTCGCTGTGGCGCGGAGCCGCCCTGCTGAAGGAGGCGAAGAAGCCCGAGAGCCGGCGCCCGATGGATGGGGTCGGGATGGGCCTGCTGATCGTTGGCGTGGGTGCGGTCGCCTTGAGCATCGTGCAGTCAGAGGCGACGCGCTGGTCGCGCACGGAACTGGGTGTGGCTGCCGGCGTTGGCGTCATTGCGCTGATCGGCTTTGTGATCTGGGTTCGCGTCGCCCCGGCGCCGTTGGTGGACCCGCGGCTGTTCAAACACCGTACCTACAACTTCGTGAACCTCGCGACGCTTGCGTTCGGCACGGCCTTTTCGATGATGTTCTTCGCGTTCTTCTTTTACATGACTGAGGTCTGGCACTACACCTTGCCGCAGGCCGGCCTGGCCATCACACCGGGACCGTTGCTGGTGATTCCGTTCGCCGTCTTGTCGGGGCGGCTCGCAGGGCGGCTTGGGCATCGGCCCTTTCTCGTCGGCGGGGGGCTGATCTACGCCTGCAGCGGCTTGTGGTTCATGCTCATGCCCGGTGCGCAGGTCGCGTACCTGACGCACTGGCTTCCCGGTCTCCTGCTGAGCGGCACGGGGGTCGGGCTCGTGCTGCCCTCCCTGTCCGCCGCGGCGGTAAACCGCCTTCCAGCGGACCAATACGCGGTGGGCAGCGCCGTTAACCAGGCCACACGCCAGATCGGCTCTGTAATGGGTGTGGCCATCACGGTGCTGCTGCTTGGCCGTGCAGGGCTGACGCACGCGAGCTTCTTGCCGCTGTACGGCTGCCATGTGGCATTGGCATTGATCACTGCCTTGCTGTGCCTGCCGGTGAACACCAAGGCACAGAAGAACAAGGGTTGAGTCATCCGCCACAACCCGTCAGACCTCCGTCTGCAAGCGTGCAGTAGGCAATCGCCTTAAGGAGCCCAAGGCAATCCGCCATTTCCACTCGCACGCGCGGGCGTGCAGGCTCCCAGAGAGTTGCCGCCGCAAATTCAGGAGATCAGATTCCTTTTGCGCGATATCGAGCAAGAGGTCGAGGCGCTGGAAAGGGCTGCAACCATTTCGTCCTCCCCCGCAGTGCGGACAAGCGGCTGTGCCGCTTGAGCGGGGTGCTGGAGCGCCGGCTATACCACCCTGGCTGCACCAGCGCCGCGTGGGTGCAGCGGCTGTGAACGCTACGGCGAACCCATCGCCGTCACGGTATCGCCCACGAGCAGCCCGGCCTTTCGGCCGCCCAGCCCATGCGGATCGCAGCGCCGCCGACTTCGACCACGCTCGTGCGTGCGCGTTCATGCCGGATGCGTTGCGTCACGCCGCGCCCTTCAGCAACTTGATGTTGGCGCGGATCAAACTGCGAATCTGCGCACGCAGCGGCCCGTGTGAGTTGCGGGCATGCAGGAGCAACTGGAGCGCTCTTTCAATGACTTTGGGGTCCACGCCTATGCTCTCCTCTTGAGTTGTTCTATGGAGCTGGTCTTGCAGCTCGCGGGTTCACGAGCGGTACCTTGCCCTCGCGGCGACTGACGAATCCCAGTTGATCCGGCTTTGCGTGGAGAGGTGGCGCGCCCTGGCGCACGTCTAGATATAGGAGCCGAATCAACCGTTTGCCAGCGGCGGATACAACTGCGGGTGCGCAAGTCAGTGGATCGCTTGTGAGCAAGCTGTGAACATGATCCCCATCTGAAGAAGACGGCATCTTGCAGGCCGATGGATACGCCAGCTTCGACGCGATCTATGCCAGCGGTCGTGTCAGCGAAGCGCATGCTGGGCCGGGCGAGACGAAGGTACTTCGACCTGGACGGCTTCGGGCCGGACTGCGTGACGACCCTCTTCGCGCGCAGCCCGTGTGTCGCGCCGGGGGTCTGCTTTGTGCTCAGAACCGGTCAATCGCTCGGATCCGTACACCGAAACTGTTAAGGCTTGTCCAACACCTGCCCTCAGGTCGGTGCGGACCAAAGCCTCGTCGCGTACGAAGCTCGCACGCGACAGCGGCAACGAGTACCTGAGCCTGAAGGTCGGCAACGCGAAGAGACGCGACGAGGACACGCCCGACGGCGCGCCGGACGAGTGGCTGGTCGGTTTCGTCGAAGACTCCGCAAAGATCGGCGAAGACGCGAAGACGCACAGGGGGATCTACAAGCCAGAGGCAGTCATGAATTCACGTCTGTTCGTCCTGGCCGTCGCCGTGCTGGCGGTGGTCGCTTTCGTGCTCTTCGTGCTGGCAGGGCGATCGGCCTCTCCGGCTGTCGGGCACGGCGACTTTTTTTGACGCGGTTTCAGCCGAGCGCGCCGAGTGTCTCGACCGATCGCGAGCGGCTGGCCGGTGTGGGGAGTATCAAGAACCTTCAGCCGGTCGACATCAAGCCGCGGTGATCCGTCAGGCGAAACCCACAGGTGCGTCGACGGCTGCGCACCGGCTCTTCGGGGTAGTGAAGTCGGGCATCGCAGCCTCGATGACCGGCTTCGAACGCAGATGTCTGCTCAAGCACATCTGCGAATGCCATGAGCTCATTCAGCTGACGATCCTCGGCGCCGGGACGGCGCGCGAGAAGGCCGGTGCCGTGGCCGACCTGGTGCGCATCTACGAAGCTCTGGAGGCCGCCGAACGGCTGATCGGACGAGCCGAGCGGTTGGCGGCACTGCAGCTGGATCCGCGTGGGCAGCGGACCGAGCTCGATTGTCAAAACGCCCAAGACGAGAGTCTCCCTGCGGGCGCCTTGAAGGGGCTACGCGACACCGCTGCACCTTGCTTCGGTTTCGATGTTCGACCGCGCCTTGTGCAATTCGTCGATCCGATCGCCCCACCACTGCGTCAATCGGCTCACGCTCCTCGTGCGCCAACTGCTTCTCGACGAGGTCACCTTTCCATCCGGCCTCGTTGGCGCAGGTGGAGAAGAGGGTGCGAAAACCATGCGCGGTCGCGATGCCCTTGAACCCCATGCGCGCCAGTGCGCTGTTCAACATCGTCTCGAGTGGGGCTAGACTCGCCAGAACGGCTCTGTGCCCAGGGCAGGTTGGGGCTTTCCCAACGTCGAAATGCAACATTCGAATCTGGCGGGATAACGGAGGAAGTGACCCTCTAGGGGCGATTCTCTTCCAGCACCATCCACGCGCGCCCGCGTCAATGGTGTCAGTCCTTACAGGTAGACAGGCGAGAGGCGTCGAAGCACGATTCGTCGATCGTCATCGGCATGCCGGGGTAGGCGGTCGAGGCGGGCGCCGTCTCGCAATGTGCTGTCGCCCGACGGCATCGCCAGCATGCTGGCAGGCTTGGCAATGCCCTCATGAACATGCACGATCCGATCGAAATCCTCGTTGCCGAGGACAGCCGGACCCAGGCCGAGCAACTGAAGCTCATCCTCGAGAGGCGCGGCTATCGGCTGACCGTGCTGCGCAATGGCCGCGAGGCGCTGGCGCAGATGGCGCAACGCCCGCCCGCGCTGGTGCTCAGCGACGTCGTGATGCCGGAGATGGACGGCTACGCGCTGTGCCAGGCGATCAAGCACGACGCCCGCCTGAACGACATCCCGGTCGTGCTGCTGACCTCGCTGACCGATCCGGCCGACATGGTGCGGGGGCTGGAGGCCGGCGCCGACAGCTTCATCTTCAAGCCGTACGACGAGCGCTACCTGCTGGCCCGCATCGACTCGCTGCTCGCCAACCGCCCTCTGCGCGGCGGCGACAGCACCCAGGTGGGCGTGGAGATCTTCTTCGCCGGCCGCAAGTTCTTCATCACGTCCACCCGGCTGCAGATCCTCAACCTGCTGCTGTCGACCTATGAAGCGGCGGTGCAGCGCAACCAGGAGCTGTCGCGGGTGCAGGACGAGCTGACCCATTTGAACGAGCACCTCGAATTCGCAGTGCGCGAGCGCACGCGGGAGCTGGCCGCCGAGATCGAGGAACGCAAACGCGTCGAACTCCGGCTTCAGGAAAAGCTCGTCCGGCTGCAGCTGCTGCGCCAGATCACCCGCGCGATCGGCAACCGGCTGGACCTCGGCAATATCTTCCAAGTCGTGTCGGACAGCATCGAGGAGCAGCTGCCGGTGGACTTCTGCGCGGTGGCGCTGCACGACGAGGACGCCCGGCAGACAACGATATGCCGCGTCGGTTCCCGCAGCCAGGCGGTGGCCCGCCGGCTCGGCCTGCTCGAGCAGTCGCGGCTGCCGGCCGGCGATGCAGGAGTGACGCGTTGCCTCGGCGGCGAGTTGGTGCACGAACCCGATCTGGCAGCCCTCGACCTGTTGTTGGCGCGGCGGCTGGCCGGCTGCGGGCTGCGCAGTGCGGTGCTGGCGCCGTTGCAGGTCGACGACATGGTGCTTGGCGTGGTCATCGCTGCCCGCAGCGCAGCCCACAGCTTTTCGAGTCCCGACTGTGAGTTCTTGGGCCAGCTCAGCGAGCATGTCGCATTGGCCGCGAACCAGGCCCGACTGCACGGTGCGCTGAAGCGTGCCTATGACGAACTGAACCAGACGCAGCAGATCGTGCTGCAACAGGAGCGGCTGCGCGCGCTCGGCCAGATGGCCAGCGGCATCGCGCACGACATCAACAACGCGATCTCGCCGGTGGCGCTGTACACCGAGTCGCTGCTGGAAACGGAGCCGGGGCTGAGCCCGCGCGCGCGCGGTCAGCTCCAGACCATCCAACGCGCGATCGACGACGTGGCCGAGACGTTGGCGCGCATGCGCGAGTTCTACCGCCCACGCGACGCCGAGGTCGAGCGCGGCCAGGTCGACCTGAACACGCTGGCGCGCCAGGTGCTCGACCTGACGCGCGCGCGCTGGCGCGACATGGCGCAGCAGGCCGGCGTGATGATCGAGGTCGCGACCGAGCTGGAGGACGATCTGCCGCCGATCACCGCCAGCGAGAGCGAGATCCGCGAAGCCTTGACCAACCTCGTGTTCAACGCGGTCGACGCGATGCCGGTGGGCGGCCTGCTGACGCTGCGCACGCGGCAGGTCCACGACGCCGGCAGCCGCGCGACGGTGCAGTTGGACGTCAGCGACAGCGGCATCGGCATGGACGCGGAGACCCGTCGGCGCTGCCTCGAGCCCTTCTTCACCACCAAGGGTGACCGCGGCACCGGCCTCGGCCTGGCGATGGTCTACGGCACCGTGCAGCGCCATGGCGCCGATCTCGAGATCGACAGTGCGCCGGGGCGGGGCACCACGGTGCGCCTGCTGTTCCGGCAGGCGAGCGCACAGGCGGCCGAGGACTCCGGGTGGGGCCTCCTGGAGCCGTCCGGCGGCATGCTGTCGATGAACCTGCTGTTGGTCGACGATGACCCGGTGCTCGTGCGCTCGCTCACCGACATCCTCGAGTCCGAAGGCCACCGCGTGACGGCCGCGGCCGGCGGCCAGCAGGGCATTGACACCTTCACGGCCGCGGTCGCGCGCGGCGAGCCGCCCGACGCCGTGATCACCGACCTCGGCATGCCGAATGTCGATGGCCGCCAAGTCGCGCAGGCGGTCAAGGCGTTTGCGCCCGGCACACCGGTGGTGATGCTCACCGGCTGGGGCCGGCGCATGAGCGAAGACGGCGAGCGCCCGCCCCACGTGGACCACCTGATGAGCAAGCCGCCGCGCTTGACCGAGCTGCGCGCCGTGCTCGCGCGCTGCGCCGCAGGGAACTGATTCGACAAGGGAGAAAACAATGGATGCACAAGCCCGTTTGCTGGTGGTCGACGATGAGGCGCCGCAGTTGCAGGCGCTGTGCGACGTGCTGCGCCAGGAGGGTCATGATGTCGTCGGTTGCGCGGCGCCGAGCGAGGCGCTCGACGCGTTGCGCGAGCGCCGCTTCGACCTCCTGTTGAGCGATCTGAACATGCCGCAGATGGACGGCATCACGCTCACCCGGCAGGCGCTGGCGATCGACCCCGATCTCGTGCCGGTACTGATGACCGGCCAGGGCTCGATCCCGACGGCGGTCGAGGCGATGAAGGTGGGAGCGCTCGACTATGTGCTCAAGCCGTTTCGCATCGCCTCGATCCGGCCCGTGCTGACGCGCGCGCTCGAGGTGCGCCAGCTGAAGGTGAGGAACCGTCAGTTGCAGGACGACGTGGCCCGCCGCAACACCCAATTGGTCGCCGCGAACCGCGAGCTGGACGCGTTTGCGGCCCGCATCGCACACGACCTTCGCGGCCCCGTGCTCGGCATGCTCGGCTTTGCGCGCGTGGTGCATGAACGCAGCGGCGAGCGCCTCGAGGCGGACAGCCGAGGCTACCTGCAGCGCATCATCGCCGCGGGCGAGCGCGCCGAGCGCATGATCCGCGACCTGCTGGCCTTCGCGCGGCTGGGCGAGTGTCCGCTCCACCGCGAGGCGCTGAACCTCGACGAGGTGGTCCGCACGGCACGCCAGCTGGTCGAGCCCGAGGCCGAGGGCCGGGCGGTCGACTGGCAGATCGCGTCGCTGCCGACGGTGCGCGGCGACGCCTCGCTGCTGGAGAACGTGTTCGTCAACCTGCTCTCCAACGCGCTGAAGTACACGCGCCCGCGCGAGCGAGCGCGCATCGAGATCGGCAGTCGGCCCGGGGCGGACGCCGGCCACGCGGTGTGGGTGCGCGACAACGGCGTCGGTTTCGACCCCGCTTACGCGAGCCGCCTGTTCAGCCCGTTCGAGCGCCTGCACCGCGCCGAGCAGTTCGAGGGCAGCGGCATCGGCCTGGCCAACGTCAAGCGCATCGTCGAGCGGCATGGCGGTTCGGTGGCTGCCGAGTCGCAGCCCGATCAGGGCGCGACGTTCCTGATAACGCTTCCGGCCTGAGCGCCTTGCCGGCGTCGTGGGCGCGGTTTAAGCCCGACAGGCTCCCAGGCTCTCGAGCAGCCGGGCGACGGCACCGTCGTGGATCCGCTCGGCGTGCGATCCGGCCACGCCGAGCGTGAGACCGACCTCGTTGAAGCGCAACCCGCGCGCGTAGACCATTTCCATCACGAACTGCTCGCGCTCGGCGAGCTTCTCGAAGGCTTCGCTCAGTACAGCCAGAGGCTGCCGAGTCGTCAGCGCACCGGCCTGTTCGCCGGCGGGGGGTGGCGCGTCGACGCTGTCCTCGAGCGGCACATCACCCGCGCGCAGCCCGCCGGCGCCTGCCTCGACCATGCAGCGGTGCAATGCTGCGAGCGTCCAGCCAAGTTGGTCGGCGACCTCCCACGCGCGTGGTGCGCGGCCCAGCTGGTGCTCGAGGCGCGGCACCGTGGCGCGAACGGCGAGCTGCCGCCATCGCGATTCGGGCGGCAGCGCATCAGCGCTGCGCAGCTCGTCGAGCGTCGCCGTGTCGATGCGCCGGGACGCGTAGTGGCCGCAGCCGCGAACGCACGGGTCGTCGTCCCGGCGCTCCATGGCCTCGTTCGCAGCGGGCGTTGCCTCCTCCAACAGGCATCGCGCGATCTGCGCGACGAGCTGCTCGCGCACGGGGGCGGGTTCGCCGCGGTCGTCGGGTCGGTGGGCCGCAGGGTTCTGGGTCATGCAGTGGCTCCAAGCAATGGATCAACGATAGAGCGGCCCATCCGTGCCTCCTTAGGGATATTTCGTAGGGCCGCCTGCGAATTCGCCCGAGGGCGGGTTGCAGCGGCCACCCTAAGCTCGACCTCGTGCCCGCAAGCCATCACCGGATGACAAGACGATGACCGAACCCGCGAGGATCCGCATCGTGCTGGCCGACGACCATGAGCTCACGCGCTGCGGGCTCAAGCTGTTGCTGGAGAGGGTGCCGGGAGTGGCGGTGGTGGCGGAGGCCGGCCGCGGCGACGAGCTGCTGGACACGGTGCGCCGCCATGCCCCCGACCTGGTCGTGACCGACATCGCGATGCCGGGGATGGACGGTCTGATGGTGGAGCGTCTTCGTGCCATGGCCGACCCGCCGCGCGTGCTGATCGTGTCGACGCACGATTCGCTTGAATTCATCCGTTGTTCCCGCGAGCTGGGCGCCGACGGCTACCTCGGGAAAAACGAGTCGCCGTGCGAACTGGAACGGGCGGTGCGCAGCGTGATGGCCGGACGGGCGTACCACAGCCCGTCGCTGTCGCAGAAGGGGTCGTTGCCGGCCGAGCGGCCGCCGCAGGAGCTGCTGACCGAAAGGCAGCTGGAGATCCTCGTGCAGATCGGACGCGGCGGTGCGACCAAGCAGATCGCGTTCGAGCTCGGGTTGAGCCCGAAGACCGTGGGCGTGCACCGGGCACGCATCATGGAGCGGCTGGGGATCGACGACACGGCGCGACTGACGCTGTACTGCGTGCGCCACGGACTCGTCGACGCGCGTCGCGCCGCGTGAGGTCAACGGCTTGCCAATCGCTTGCGCAGCTTGGCAATGGCGCGCTGTTGGATCTGGCAGATGCGCGCGCCGGTCACGCCGAGCGTGACGCCGACTTCGTCGAGGCGCAGGCCGCGCTCGAAGATCATCTCCATGACGTACTGCTCGCGATCGGTGAGCTCTTCGAACGCCCGACTCAGCGCGGCGAGGCGCTCTCGCAGTTGCAGATAGCGCAGTGGGTCGCTGTGCGCGTCGGCGGAGAAGTCGTCGGCGCCGTCGACCGTGGACGATTCGTCCTGCGACGCTTCGAGCGGTGGGTT
This sequence comes from Piscinibacter sp., assembly GCA_036507085.1. Classification (GTDB taxonomy): domain Bacteria; phylum Pseudomonadota; class Gammaproteobacteria; order Burkholderiales; family Burkholderiaceae_C; genus Albitalea. The sequence continues at coordinate 26,057 of DASXQQ010000106.1, forward strand.
GCCCGCGGGCAAGCTGCCGGCGCCCTCGGTCCCCATGCAGCAATGGAAGGCGGCCAGCGTCCAGCCCAGCTCGTCGGCCACCTCCTTCGCGCGCGGCGGCCGGCCAAGCCTTTGTTCCAGCCGGTGCACGGCAGCACGAATCTGTCGCTGCTGCGCGCGCACTTCGCGTGGCAGCGTGTCGGTGGCACGCAACTGATCGAGCATCGCCCTCTCGATGCGTCGCGACGCGTCCGTTCCGATGTTCGCCCCCTGCTCTGGGTCCAGGCGGCACATCGCCTCGTGCAGGCCGACCATGCCGGCCTGCATCAGCTCGTCCATGCTGACGTGCGAGGGCAGATGCCCGAGCAGCCTGCGGGCGATCTGGGCGACAAGGGGCCGATGCTCGAGCAGCCGCGCGCTGCGCTCGCAGGCTGGATGGGTCGCGGGGGTCTGGATCACGGTGTCCGCTTCCTTCTGGGTCGGCCGCAGGGGCCGAGGTCTGCGGTCCATCCGACGGGTCTGTGCTGCCGCGCCGTGGACGCAATGACGGTACCGCGCGCGAGCGCCGCCGCCATAGGCGCTTGCCGAACCGGCGCTTAAGGCTTTTTCCTAGGAGCCTGTCGGGCTTGCGTAGGAAATTTCCTTAAGGAGTGTTTGACTCCTTTCGATACATTCAAGCCACTTGATGACAAAGGCACACCCGCGCGAAAGCCGGGGTCGCAAAGCTTCCGGTCTACGGCCTTCGGGCCACGACAGCGGGGTTGCCCAACAGACGGGCCGGTGCTCTGACAGGCCGGTGCCGTCGCCTTCGATCCCCGTCGAAGGGCGGCAACCTTGCGTTGCCGGCGGCGCCAGCGGCTCTGGTCTCTTGCATGAGTGTTCCCGCGTTCCACGCGGTGCCCGACCCGGAGTCCTTATGCGCCAGCCGTCACTCACCCCATTCATCGTCCTCATCGAGTCGCGCATCGCGCGTGGCCTGCTCGGCGCCATGTTGGCCGTGCTGCTGCTGCTGCTCGGCTTGCTGGGCGGCCCGCGCGTCGCGCAGGCGCAGGCGGGCGCGGCGAGCAAGCTCGCTGCCGATCTGAGGCAGGCGATCCAGGCCCCGACGACACCCAGGCAGCCCTGGGCGCGCGACCTGTCGGGCGTGCGCCACGTCAAGGCACTGATCGTCAGCGACTCGGCCGACCCCGACCTGGCGGAGCTGCGTGCGCACGTCGTGGCCGCCGGCGGCTCGGTGTACTACCGCTACGTTTCCGTCACCGCCTTGTCCGTCATGCTGCCGGCCAACCGCGTCGGCGAGATCGCCGCGCGCCCCGACGTGCAGAGCATCTCGCCCAACCGGGTTGCGGCGCGCACCGCGAGTGCGCTCGAGTTGGCGACCGGCGTCACCAGCGTTCGCGCCACCGGCGCAGGCGCTTCCCCAGGGCTCGACGGCAGCGGCGTCGGCATCGCCATCCTCGACTCCGGCGTGGCCTGGAACCACTACAACCTTCGCGACGCCAGCCTGAATCGCACGCGCGTCGCACGCGCCGTCGACTTCCTGAAGGTCGGCGACGCCACCGCCACCGGCGCCCGGGACTGGACGCCGGGCATCGACGTTTCCGCCTCGATGGTTGCGGGGGACAACGCTGGGCAGCCGATGTCCGCCTTCGAAAGAAAGATCGCGGCCGACGGCGCGCCGGGCGCGGATCCCTACGGACACGGCAGCCACGTTGCCGGCGTGGCGGCGGGCCGCGGTGCCTACCAGGCGCTGGATTCGACCGGCATCGCGCCGAACGCGAACCTCTACGACGTGAAGGTGCTCGACGGCGCCGGCTCCGGCCAGCTGAGCGACGTTCTGGCGGGCATCGACTGGGTCATTCAGCACGCCAGGGAATACAACATCCGCGTGCTGAACGTGAGCCTGGCAGCCGATTCGACCGAGTCCTACCTGACCGACCCGTTGTGCCGCGCCGTGCGCAGCGCGAGCGCGGCGGGCATCACGGTGGTGGTCGCGGCCGGCAACTACGGCCAGACCGCCAGCGGCGAGGAACGCTACGGCACGATCAGCGCGCCCGGCAACGACCCGTCGGTCATCACGGTGGGCGCCGTCAACACCAAGGGTACGCCGCGGCGCGACGATGACAGCGTCAACTTCTTCAGCTCGCGCGGTCCGACGCGCAGCTCCTACGTCGACGCCAGCGGCGTGCGCCACGTGGACAACCTGATCAAGCCGGACCTGGTGGCGCCCGGCAACAAGGTGGTCAGCGTGCTGGCCGCCGGGCGCAGCGGCTCGGATCGGTCGTGGAGCTACCTGCCGAGCAGCTACGCCGAGCTGTCGTCTCCCTACGGCGGCGCGTCGCAGCCCCGGCTGCAGCAGCTGATGAACCTGAGCGGCACCTCGATCGCGGCGCCGGCGGTCGCGGGCACCGTTGCGCTGATGTTGCAGGCCAACCCCGGCCTCACGCCGCCGCTCATCAAGGCCATGCTGCAGTACTCGGCGCAACCGCTGGCCGGCGCCAACCTGCTGCAGCAGGGCGCGGGGCTGCTGAACGTGGACGGCGCGGTGCGGCTTGCCGGCGCGGTTCGGACCGACCTGGCCGCCGCGATCGCCGCCGGCAGCATCGTGCCGGGCGCGCCGATGCTGGCGCCGGGCAAGGCGATGCCCGCGCCGGTCTCGGTCATCAATGGCGTGGCCGTGAACTGGAGCCGCATCGTCGTCGCCGGCGGCAGCCACATCCTGAGCGGGCCGGCGCTGTTCACGCAAGTCCAACCGATCTACGACCCGCGGCTCGTCTGGGTGCGCGACACGGCCCAGCGGCTCACGGTGATCTACGGGCCCGCTCGCTTCGGCGGGGCCGCGAGCGCAGGGGTGAAGGCGGTCATCGTCGCCCCTGCGACGAACCAGACCTTCGTCACCGCGGGCGTCGTCTGGGCCAGTTCGCTGGCCGGTGACAGTTCCCTGCGCGGCCGCACCGGCCTGTTCATCCCGACCGCCACGCTGTCGGGCTGGCTCGCTTCCGGCAGCGGCATCGTGATGAGCGAAGGCATCGTCATGAGCGAGGGCCTCGTGATGAGTGAAGGCCTCGTCATGAGCGAGGGCCTCGTGATGAGTGAAGGCCTCGTGATGAGCGAAGGCATTGTGATGAGCGAGGGCATCGTGATGAGCGAAGGCCTTGTGATGAGCGAAACGGGCTTGCTCGGCGAGCCTTGAAGGATTAGACGCAATGAGCGAAACCGCTGTCGCACCCGCCCCGCCGCCGTCCGCGCTCCCAGCGGATCGACGCGCCGCCGCCTCGCCGGCGGACTGGACCGTCCTGTGCGTCGATGACGAGCCGAACATCCTGTTGTCGTTGCGGCGCGTCCTGCGCGGCACCGGCCACCGCGTGCTGACCGCCGAAGGCGGTGCCGAAGCCCTGGCATTGTTCGAGCGTGAGCCGATCGGTCTCGTCATCTCGGACATGCGCATGCCTGTGATGGACGGCGCACAACTGCTGCAGCGGGTGCGCGAAGGCTGGCCCGACGTCACCCGACTGCTGCTGACGGGCCACGCCGACATCGGCGCGACGATTGCTGCGATCAATCAAGGTCGCATCCACCGCTACATCACCAAACCCTGGAGCGACGACGACATCCGGCTCGTCGTGCGCGAGGCCTTCGAGCGCCACGTCCTGGAGGCCGAGAAGCGCCGCCTGGAGGCGCTCACACAGCGGCAGAACGCGATGCTGCAAGCCTTCAACACCCACCTCGAAGAGAAGGTGGCGCGGCGCACGCAGGAACTCGCGCAGGCCAACGAGGGGCTGACGAAGAACTACCTCACGGCGATCAAGACCTTTTCCAACTTCATCGGGCTGCGCGACCGCCCGCTGGTCCGCCGCTCGCGCGCCGTGGCCGGCCTCGCACGCCGGCTGGCGCAGGCGATGAATCTCGGCGAGCTCGAGTCCGGGGACGCGTTCATCGCCGGCTTGCTGCACGACATCGGCCACATCGGCCTGCCTGACAGCGTGGCCGCCCGGCCCGTCGTCCGCCTGGAGGGCGAGGAAGTGTCGCTCTACCGCATGCACCCGGTTCTCGGAGAGCACGCGCTGAGGGGGTGGGACGACATGCGTGGCGTTGCGGCACTGATCCGGGCGCACCACGAGCGTCACGACGGCCGCGGTTTCCCCGATGGCCTCAAGGGCGAGGCGATTCCGCTGGGGGCCCGCATCCTGGCCCTGGCCGACACCTACATCGACTTGCAGAGCGGTCATCTGGACGCGAGCGTTCTGAGCCCGGGTGATGCTCGCGGGGCGATCGCGCGCGGACGCGGGACGCAATTCGACCCGAAGGTGGTGGACGCCTTCCTGCGCCTCTTCGCCAAGCCGGCCGCGCCGTTTGCGCATCGACCATGACCGCCCTGGCCACCGTCGAGACGAACCCGCCGCCTCAGGCCTGGTGGCTGTGGCTGCATCAGCGGCTGATGCCCGACTACAACCGCCGGGCCACGGCGTACTGGTGGGCCGTGGTGCTGCTGGGGCTGGCGGTGCTCGCCCATTCGCTGCAACACCTGGTCGCGCTGCCCGCCAGGGCGTGGGTTTACCTCGTCGGCGGCACTTTGCTCGCGATGCTGGCGGGGCTGGTGCCGGTGCGTATTCCGCGCTCGACCAACTCCTTCACCGCCGGCGAGATCTTCATCTTCCTGCTGCTGCTGCTGAACGGGCCGCAAGCGGCTGCGCTCGCCTCGGCCTGCGAGGCGCTGGTCGGATCGTGGCGCACGTCCAAGCGCTGGACCAGCCGCATCGCCAGCCCGGCGATGGCCGCGGTGGCGATGTTCGGCGCCGGCTCGCTGCTGCAAGCCGGGCTCGACGCCCTGAAGCGTCACGGGCTGGACAGCGACTGGCTGCTGCTGTCGGGCGCGGTCTGCTTTGCGCTCGGCTACTTCGTGCTCAACACTGTGATGGTGACGATGGTGTCGCACCTGAAGCGCAACGAGCCCTTGTGCCTGCGCAGCTTCATCGACTCGTTCGGCTGGCTCGGCGTGGCCTATGCCGGCAATGCCTCGGTGGCGAGCTTCCTGTACCTCAGCTTCCGCAGTTCGGGCATCGTCGTCGTGGTCGCGGCCGTGCCGATCATCGTGATCCTGCTGACCACCGGCCACTACTTCTTTCGCCGCGAGGAAGCCGAGGAAGCGGTGCGCAAGGCGCGCGAGCAGCAGGCGGCGCAACGCCAGATGCTGGAGAATGCGCGCCACGCCGGCATGGCCGAGATCGCCACCAACGTGCTGCACAACGTCGGCAACGTTCTGAACAGCGTCAATGTGTCGGCCGAGCTGGTCAGAAGCAAGGTGCGCGACTCGGAATCGGTGGGCTTGTCGCGCGCCGTTGCGCTGCTGGACTCGCACGCCGAGGACCTGGGCGACTACCTGATGCGCGACTCGCGAGGCAAGCTGCTGCCGGGCTACCTGAGGCAGCTGGCACAGGCGCTGGCGGAAGAGCGGCAAAGCATCGCTGACGAGCTCGCGGCCTTGACCGAGAGCGTCAAGCACATCAAGGAAATCGTCGCCACGCAGCAGATGTACGCCGGCGCATCGAGCGTCGTCGAGGCGGTGCAGGTCTGCGACCTGGTGGAGGACGCGTTGCGCATCGGCACCGGCGTGCTCACCATGCAGGTGAGCATCGTGAAAGAGTTCGCCCGGGTGCCCTTGCTGATGCTGGACAAGCACCGCGTCCTGCTGATCCTCGTCAACTTGATCAGCAATGCGAGGCACGCGATGAATGGTGTGCCCGACACCCGCCACCGGATCACGTTGCGTGTGAACGTGGTGCAGGATGAGACGTTGCAGGTCGTCGTGGAGGACAACGGCGAAGGCATCGCCCCGGAAAACCTGACGCGCATCTTCGCCCACGGCTTCACGACCAAGAAGGACGGCCACGGCTTCGGCCTGCACAGCTGCGTGCTGGCCGCCCGCGAGATGGGCGGCACGCTTGCCGCCCACAGCGACGGCCCCGGCCTCGGCGCCACGTTCACCCTTGAGTTGCCATGGCACGACTTCCACACAGCTCCCCCGCGCCCCCTCCGGGAGGGGGCTCCAGCAGGTTCGACAACACCACCCAGCCCTCCTCCACGAGGAGGGCTCCAGCTTGTTTGACGAGCCGGCCTTGCAGCCGGCGACACCTCGCATGTCGCGCAGCGTCTTCGCCATCGCCCACTCCGCCAAGGTCGTCAAACAAGCTGGAGCCCCTCTCGCGGAGAGGGGCTGGGGAGAGCCGTCCAACGTGCTGGAGCCCCCTCTCGGAGGGGGCGCGGGGGAGCGGTGCGTTAAAGCATGCCGTCCAAAGGACGGCTTAGCACGGGTGGCAGGAATCTTTTCCTCATGAGACCCACCGATGCATGGGCGAGCGCCCAGTCGCTGCGCCAGTTCTTCGACCACCTGTCCGACGGCGTGCTGCTGCTCGACCGGCGCTTGCACATCACCTTCGCCAACACCTCCGCGCTGCGCCTGCTGCCGTGCGAGACCGGCATGCCGCTCGACCAGCTGCGGCCGCTGTTGGGCGACGCGGCGCTGCAGTGGGTGAAGCAGCGCGTCACCGCGTATGCCCGCGGCGCGTCGGTACAGCAAGCGCCGCCGCTGACGCTGGCCGACGGCCGCTGCTTGCAGCTCGCCTGGCACGCGCTCGACGCGACCCACTCGGCGCTGCGCCTGCAGGTCGGTCCCGCGGCGACTCACGCGGGCAGCGCGCCGACCTTGCCCGATGGTCTGGCCGAGCCAGGTTCGGCCGAGATGCTGCGGGTGTTCTGGAAGTCGCCATTTCCGGCGACCTTGCAGGACGTCGACTATCGCATCGTCGACGTCAACCAGGCCTACCTCGACTTCAGCGGCTACCGCCGCGAGCAGCTGGTCGGCATCGATCCGCTGACCCTGCAACCCGAGGAAGACCGCGAGGCGAGCCTCGCGGCGCGGCGCAACCAGGCAGAGGACTTCGGCCGTGCCGACACCGCGCCGCTGTTCGAGCGCCGGCTCATCGATGCCGGCGGGCGCGAGCGCTGGTTCCGCGCCGCGCGCAGCGCGCTGGTTGACGCCCACGGCGCGCGGGTGCACCTGGTCGTGCTGCAGGACAGCACCGCCGAGCACGCGGCGCGCGAACGCGCCGAGCGCTCGGTGCGCGAACTCGACGACTGGTTCGACCTGAGCCCGCTCGGCATGGTGCTGTTCGACGAAACCGGTTTGCTGGTGCGCACCAACCCCGCGTTCGACGCGCTGGTCGGCGCGGTGCCGGCGCTGCTGCCGGACGCCACGCCGGGCCTGCAGCAATTGCTGTGCTGGGACGGCGCCGCGCCCGCGCCACAGCTGCAGGCCGGTGGCCCGCCGCTGGCGGTGCAGGGCTGGCTGCCGCAGGCCGATGGCAGCCAGCGACGCCTGCGCTCGATGGTGCGCTGCTACACCACGCCCAGTGGCCAACGCCGCTACATGGCGGTGGTCGAGGACCGCAGCATCGAGGAGGAACGCGACCTCGCGCAGATGCAGATCGGCGCGCTGATCGACACCGCCGGCGTTGGCCTCGCGACCTTCCAGGAGTCGTCGGGCTGGGTCCGCCAGCGCCAGGCGCCGGCGAGCGAGGCGACCGCGACGTCGGCCGCACTGCAATCGATCAGCCGCGACATCGTGATGCCCGAATCGCTGCCCGAGTACGAGCGGCTGCAGCAGGCGCTGCGTCACGCGCAGCGAGCCGAGGTGCGCTATGCCGTGCGCCACCCCGAGCTGGGGCAACGCTGGCTGCTGACACGGGTCGAGCCGGCCACGCTCGCGTCGGGCCAGCGAACCACCTCGGTGGTCACGCTCGACGTCACCGAGCAGCAGCAGACGCAGGCGCGCAGCGAGCAGTTGCTGCACGAGCTGACGACCATCCTCGAGAGCTCCGCCGCCGGCATCGCCTACCTGCGCGGCAACCTGCTGGTGCGCTGCAACCGGCGCTTCGAAGCGATGCTCGGCCTCGAAGGCCGCGGCGTCGCCGGGCTGGGCCTTCACGAGTTGTTCGGCGCGTCGCAGCAAGGCCAGCGCATCGCCGCCGACACGCTGCGCTCGCTGGCCGACGGTCACCTCTACGAAAGCGAATTCGAGGTCGGCGCGACCGCCGACGCGAGCGCCACCACGCCCGCGCGCTGGGTCGCGCTGTCGGTGCGGCGCACCGGCGCCAGCGACAGCGTCGGCGAAGCGATCGCGGTCCTGTCGGACATCACCCGGTTGAAGGCGCAGCAGCGCGAACTCGAGGTGCTGGCGCGCGACCGCGAGCTGATGTTCAGCCTGTCGGACGTTGGCATCGCCTTCGTTCGCGACGGCCGCTTGCAGCGCGCCAACGACGCGCTCGCGCAGCTGTGCGGCTACACCGCGGCGGAGCTGGCCGGTTTGCCGCTGGCCGCGCTGTTCCCCGACGCCGACGACCCTACGCGGCTGTGGGCGCGAGAGGAGAGCGCGCTGCGCCACTTCGGCCGTTGGGTCGGCGAACGCCAGCTGCGCCGGCGCGATGGCGAGCTGCTGTGGGTCCAGGCGAGCAAGCGGCTGGTGACCGAGGGCGACCCTGCCGGCGGCATCATCGCGTCCTACGTCAACGTCGACGACCGGCACCGTGCCGAGCAGGCGGTGGCGCTGCAGGCCGACCGCACGCGGGCGATTCTCGATTCGGTGCTGGTGGGCATCGTCACCGTCGGTTCGCGCGGCATCGAGTGGATGAACCGCTCGGCGCGGCGCATGTTCGGCGGCGACCTGGCCGACTTCATCGACCAGCCGATCGGCACCGTCGCGACGCCGGAGCCGCTGCACCCGTTTGGCCAGACGCAGTACCTCGACGACCTGGTCGAAGGGCAGGCCGAGAACTTCGAGTGCCGCGTCAAGGCGCGCGACGGGCGCGAGTTCTGGGTCGTCGGCAACGTCGTCGCGACCGGGCGTGAATCGACCGGCCGGCAATTGACCTATGCCTTGCTCGACATCGAGCGGCGCCGCCAGGCCGAGGCGCGCACCTTGGAGGCGCAGGCCTCGCTGCAGCGCATCATCGAAGCCGCGCCGATGGCGATCACCCTGTTCGATGCGCACAACCTGCGCGTGCTGCAGGTCAACGAGGTCGCCGCGCGCAGCGCCCAACGCCGGCCCGACCAGATTGTCGGGCTCGCGCCGGAGGAGATCTTCGGTCCCATCGGCGCGGCCGAGCGACGGCGCGACATGGAGCGCGCCCTGAGCACGCGCGACGTGACCTCGCTCGAGTACCGCTACGAAGTGGGCGGCGAAACGCACGTCTGGGATGCGCGCTACATGCCGCTGGCCGCGCCGGGCCAGCCGCCCGACCAGCTGCTGCTGGTGTCCACCGAGGTCACCGAGCAGCGCGCCGCGCAGCAGGCCAAGTTCGAGGCTGCGCTCGCGCAGCGCGAGATGCTGGTCAAGGAAGTGCACCACCGCATCAAGAACAACCTGCAAGGGGTGGCGGGCCTGTTGCAGCAGATCGCGGCGCGCAAGCCCGAGGTGGCCACCGCGATGTCGGAAGTGGTGGCGCAGGTGCAGGCGATCGCGCAGGTCTACGGCCTGCAGGTCGGCGTGACCGGCCCGCTGCGCTTGAAGAGCGTCGTCGAGGCGATCACCGGCTCGGTGCAGCGCACCTTCGGCCACCCGATCCTGCTCGAGGTCGTTGGCCCGGCGCCGCACCAATGGGCGCTGCCCGAGGCCGAATCGATTCCGATCGCGCTGACCCTGAACGAGCTGCTGACCAACGCGGTGAAGCACAGCATCGCCGGCCGCGCGATGGCGGTGGCCTGCACGCTGGTGTGCAGCGACGCCGGCGTGCAGGTCGTCATCACCAATCGTGCGCGCTTGCCGGCGGACTTCAGCCTGGCGCGCTTTCCGGGCGGCGTGTCGGGCCTCGGCCTGGTGCGCTCGCTGCTGCCGCGGCGCAGCGCGCGCCTCACCATCGAGCAGCACGATGCCGATGTGGTGGCCACGGTGGCGCTGACGCCGCCGGGCGTGACCCGGCTCGAGCAACTCTGACGCGCCTGCGGCGTTTCGGTGAGAATCGCGCCATGGTGGCGCTGCAAGGCAAGGGCAAGATTCTGGTCGTCGACGACGACCGGCTGGTCCTCGCCACGCTGACCCATGGCCTGTCGCAGGCCGGCTACGAGGTGATCGACGCCGACAACGGCGACGACGCGATCCTGCTGGCGCGCGAACACAGGCCCGACCTTGCGCTGCTCGACATCCGCATGGAAGGCAAGAGCGGCTTCGACGTCGCCGCCTACCTGCGCGAATACTGCCAGGTGCCGTTCATGTTCCTGTCGGCGTTTTCCGACGATGACACGCTGCGCCAGGTGAAGGAACTCGGCGCGGTGGCGTACCTCGTCAAGCCGCTCGACATCCGCCAGATCGTGCCGGCGGTCGAAGCGGCATTCGCGAACGCCAGCGGCCGCAAGCACGACGCGAGCGCACCGGCGAGCCACGAGCCGATGGCGCAGCCGGTGGCGATGGCGGTGGGCGTGCTGATGCACCGCTATTCCCTCTCGCGCCACGCCGCGCTCGAACGGCTGGAACGCCTGGCCGCCAGCGAAAGCCGGCCGATCGTCGAGCAGGCCGAACGCTTGCTTGAAGCGGTGGAATTGCTGTCGATGCCGGGGCGTCCGAAGGACGCCCCGACTTAACGCACAGCTCCCCCGCGCCCCCTCCGAGAGGGGGCGCGGGGGAGCTGTGCGTTAAAGCATGCCGTCCAAAGGACGGCGTTACATGCCGTCCTTCGGACGGCCCAACGAGAAATGAAAGCTCGCGCCGCGGTCGACTTCCGACTCGGCCCAGACCTCGCCGCCGTGGCGGCGAACGATGCGACGCACCGATGCGAGGCCGACGCCGGTGCCCTGGAAATCGTTGGCGCTGTGCAGGCGCTGGAACACGCCGAACAAGCGGTCGGCGAAGCGCATGTCGAAGCCCGCGCCGTTGTCGCGCACGGTGAAGGCGTGGCCGGCCTGCTGCCCATTGCGGCCGAACCAGATCTGCGCCTCGCGGCACTTGCCGGTGTACTTCCAGGCGTTGCCCAGCAGGTTCTCCAGCACCACCCGCAGCAGCGTCGGGTCGCCCTGCACCAGCAGCCCGGGCTCGATCACGACCTTCACCCGCCGATCCGGTGACTGGCGGCGCAGGTCGTCGGCGATGTAGCCGGCGAGCTGCGACAGGTTGACCGGCTGGCGCGCCAGCGGCTGGGTCGACAGCTGCGACAGCGCGAGCAGCGCATCGATCATGCTGTTCATCCGCGCGGCCGCGCCGAGCACGCGGTCGAGGTGGTCGTTGCCGATGCGGTCGAGCAGCCGGCCGTAGTCTTCCTTGAGGATCTTGGTGAAGCCTTCGACCACCCGGATCGGCGCGCGCAGGTCGTGCGACACGGTGTAGCTGAACGACTCGCGCTCGCTGTCGAGCGTCGAGTCCGGTGCGCTCGCGTCCTCGGCCGCGGCGACGCTCGCCAGCGGCGGCGCGGCGTCGTTGTCCAGCACCCGCAAGGTGCCCAGATAGCCGGCGAAGCGCCCCTGTGCATCGACGATCGCGCCGCCGCGCAGCCGCCCGCTCGCGAGGCGCCCGCGGGCGGTGTCGAAAGTCACGCCCACGTCGGCCAGCGGCGCATGCGCGTCGAGGCAGGCGCGCAGCCCGGCTTCGTCGGCGCAGTGCAGGTGGGTCCACAGCGCGACCCCCGGCGGCACGGCGCCCCAAGCCGCGGCCGGCGCGCCTTGCGGCGGCCGCAACTGCACCAGGCGGTGGTCGGGGCCGGTGCGCCATTGCCAGACATCGAGCAGGTCGGCCAGGCCCTGGGCGGTCACCCGCGTCTCGCGCAAAGCTTCGGCGGTTTGCCGTTGCCGCCGAAGCAGCCAGAGGCAGGCCGCGGCGAACGCCGCGATGGCCAGCACGGCGAGCCACCCGTCGATGCGAATCATGGCGGCGATTGTAAGGAACGGCTCACTGCGGCTCGCGCCACGCTCGCCGGTTCAAGTTCGCCGCAGCGTGGCCGAAATCACGGGACGTGGCCGGCGATCCTGCGGGCTGCGAGCGTCTTGCGCGCCAGCCCCTCCCGACCGACCCCGCATGCTGCCCTATCTGTCCCGTGTCTCGCTCTGGCTCGCGGCCCTGGCTGCGGCGGCGTCGTTGCTCACGCCCGGGCCGAACGGCGCGATGCTGGCGACGGTCGCGCTGATCGCGCTGGCCGGCGCACTGTGGATGCGCCGCTACCGGGCCGTCGCGCCGACCCTGATCGAGCTCGAAGAAACGGTCGGCCTCGACGATGCCGCGCTGCTCGATGTGGCCAGCGTGCTCGCGCGCAGCGTCGCGCAGGCGGCGACGCTGCGCGACGCGCTGGTCGACGTGCGCGACGACTTGATCCACGAACTGGGCGCGCACGGGGTGGTGATCCACCACCTCGGCAGCGCCGCCGACGCGCACCTGCGCGCGCTCGATCGCTATCCCGTGCGCGACGCCATGCGGAGCCGCGCGGTCGCCGGCCGCGCCGAAGGCGGCTTCGCGTTGCCGGTGGCGCGCGACGGCCGCGTTGTCGCGCTGCTCGAGCTCAAAGGCACCGAGCTGAAGCTGGACCCCGCCGCGCTGACGCGCTTGCTCGAACTGCTGCGCGTCCAGCTCGACGGCGTGGCCGCGCGCGAGCCGGTGCGTGCCGCCGGCGATTCGCCGCTCGGTGAAGAAGGCGGGTTCCTCAACGTGCTGGCCGAAAGCCTGCCGGTCAGCCTGTTCGTGTTCGCGCCGTCGGACCTGCGGCTGCTGGCGATGAACCGGCATGCCGAGCGCGAGTTCCGGCTGCCTCGGCGCGCGGTGGTCGGCAAGACCCTCGACGTCTTCGGGCCCGCGATGCGCGCCCTCGTCGAGCCGGCGATGCAGCGCGCCATCGACGAGCGCACGACGGTCGATTGCGATTGCGAGTGGGTCGGCCGGCGCGGCATGCGCCACTTCGTCAATGTGCGCAACGTGGTGCTGCGCCACGCCGACGGCACGCCGCGGCTGCTGATCGCGCTGGCGCGCGACATCAGCGCCGAGCGCCAGGACCGGCGCGAGCTGGAGGAATCGCAGGCGCGTTTTCGCGAACTCGCCGACACGATGGAAGACACGCTGTTCGTCAGCAACCCGGAACGCACGCATTTCGACTTTCTCGCCGGCAGCGCGTTCGAGACCTACGGCATGACGCGCGAGCAGTTCGCCCAAAGCGAGAGCGTGATCCTCGACAACCTGCTGGAGGAAGACCGGCCGCTGCTGGCCGAGCGCGCGGCGCGCGAGATGCGGCTCGAGCCGGCCGACGTCACCTACCGCATCCAGCACCCGACGCGCGGGCTGCGCTGGATCCGCTCGCGCTCGCGCACCCGCGCGATGCCCGACGGCAGGCGCCGCGTCTACGGCATGGTGTCGGACGTGACGGACGACCGCGAGCACGAGGGGGAGCTCGAGCGCGCGCGCGATGCGGCCGAGGCGGCGAGCCTCGCGAAGAGCCAGTTCATGGCCAACATGAGCCACGAGATCCGCACGCCGATGAACGGCATCCTCGGCATGACCGAGTTGCTGCTGGGCACGCCGCTCAACGACAAGCAGCGCCGCTTCGCGGGTGCGGTGTACCGCTCGGGCGAGTCGCTGCTGGAGATCATCAACGACATCCTCGACTTCTCGAAGATCGAGGCCGGCAAGCTCGAGCTCGCGCCCACCGATTTCTCGCCGCGCGCGGTGGTCGAGGACACGCTCGAGCTGCTGTCGCCGCGGGCGCACGAGAAGGGGCTGGAGCTGAGCTTCCACGAGGCGATCGGGCTGCCGACGATGGTGCACGGCGACCCGCTGCGGCTGCGCCAGGTGCTGACCAACCTGATCGCCAACGCGATCAAGTTCACCGAACGCGGCGAGGTGGTGGTGAACCTGCGGCTGACTGGAGAGCCGGTGAACGAAGAGGGCGAGCCCAGCGCCGGGCCGTCCCAAGCGGCAGGGCGAGCGCCCCAGGGGCCACAAAGGGGCCCCTTCGTGGCCCTGGGGGCGGACGCCGCAGGCGGCCGGGGGTCGTCATTCCACTTGGAGTTCGAGGTGCGCGACACCGGCATCGGCATCGAGGAAGACGTGCTGCCGCGTCTGTTCAACGCCTTCACCCAGGCCAACGGCGGCATGTCGCGCCGCTATGGCGGCACCGGCTTGGGGCTGGCGATCTCCAGGCAACTGATCGAGCTGATGGGCGGGCGCATCGAGGTCAAGAGCGCGCCCGGCATCGGCTCGCAATTCGTCTTCAGCGTGTCGCTGCGCGCGGCCGCACCCGGCAGCGCGCCGAGCGAGGTCGACGGCACCGACCTGAGCGCGCTGCGCGTGCTCGTCGTCGAAGACCACGAGACCAACCGCACCGTGCTCGAGAACATGCTCGGCGCCTGGGGCATGGACGTGACGCTGGCCGAGGACGGCCAGCAGGCGCTGGACATCCTGCGCGGGCGCACGCTGTTCGATTCGCGCTTCGACCTGGCGCTCGTGGACATGCGCATGCCGCGGCTGGACGGCATCGCCTTCGGTCGCGCGCTGCAGGCCGACGGCAGCCACCCGGAGATGAAGCTGATCCTGCTGTCCAGCGTGTCGTCGCCCGACGACGTGCGCTCGGCCCAGCTGGCCGGCTTCCACCGCTTCGTCGCCAAGCCGATCCGCAAAGCCGAGCTGCGCCAGGCGATCGTCGGGGTGGCGGCGGCGCGGCGCGAGGCGCTTCCGGCGGCGCTGCTGGTGCACGGCCACGTGCTCGTCATCGAGGACAATCCGGTCAACCAGGAGGTGATCGGCCAGATGCTGCGCCGCCTGGGCCTGACGGTGCGGGTGGCCGCCAGCGCGCTGCAGGGCTTGCGCGCGCTGTGTGAGGCACACTTCGACCTGGTGCTGATGGACATCCAGATGCCCGGCATGGACGGGGTGGAAGCGCTCGGCTGGTTTCGCCGCGGCAGCGGCGGGCGCTTCGATTTCGTCACACCGAGCAAGACGCCGGTGATCGCGGTCACCGCCAACGCGCTCGGCGGCGACGAAGCTCGCTTCCTCGCGCTCGGCTTCGATGACTACCTGTCCAAACCGTTTCGCCAAAGCCAGTTGCTCGCCATGCTGACCAAACGCCTGACTCCGAACGCTCCCGCCTCTGCTGACAGTCCGCCACCGGGCGACGCCGGCGAGCCCGCGCCGAGCGCGGCGGCGCCGCGGGCCATGCCGGGCGCGGTCACGGCGGTGCTCGACCCGGCGGCGCTGGCGCGATTGCGCGAGCTCGACCCGCAGGGCCAGAACCAGTTGATGGCGCGGGTGGCGAAGGCATTCGAGACCTCGGCCGGGCGGCTGGTGCCGCAGCTGCAGGACGCGAGCCGTGCCGGCGACGCCAACGGTGTGCGCCAGGTGGCGCACACGCTGAAGTCGTCGTCGGCCAGCATCGGCGCGATGAAGCTGTCACAGATGTGCGCCGACGTCGAGCTGATGATCCGCACCGACCGGCTGGAAAACCTCGGCGCGCGGGTCGAGTCGATGTGCGCCGAAATCGAGATCGTGCTACAAGCCCTGAAGGGGTTGTTGGACGCCAAGACATGAATCCAAGCATCGGGTCGGCCGAGGAAGATCCGCCGGGCCAGCCGCGGGTCCTGCTGGTCGATGACGACGAGGTCAACTTGCTGTTGACCTCGATCGCGCTGCGCGAGCGTGGCTTCGCGATCACCGAAGCCACCAGCGGCGAGCGCGCCATCCAGGTGCTCGCCGACTGGCTGCCCGACGTCGTCGTGCTCGACGCGATGATGCCCGGCATGGACGGCTTCCAGACCTGCCGCGAACTGCGCGGCCTGCCCGGCTTCGAATCGCTGCCGGTGCTGATGCTCACCGGCCTGGACGACGACGCGTCGATCAACCGGGCGTACGAAGCCGGCGCCACCGACTTCTTCGTCAAGTCCACCCACTGGAGCCTGCTCGCCGGTCGCTTGCGCTACCTGCTGCGCTCGTCGCGCACGCGCCTCGAGCTCGAGCGCAGCAAGTCCAAGCTCGCGCGCGCGCAAGACCTGGCGCGCATGGGCAGCTTCGACTGGAAGCGCGAACTCGGCGGACCGTTGTTCTCGGTCGAGGGCCTGCGGGTGTTCGGCCTCGGGCCCGCAGCCAAGCTCGAATTCCGCCAACTGCTGCGCATGCTGCCGGCGGAAGACCGCTCCGGCTTCCTGACCGTGCTGCACGACGTGTTGAGCCACAGCTCGGTGCTGGCGACCGACATTCCGGTGACCTTGGCCGATGGGCGGCAACGCATCATCCACACCGAGGCCGAGCCCGAGTTCAACGAGCACGGCAACCTGTTCGGCTACACCGGCATCGTGCAGGACGTGACCGACCGGCGCATGGCCGAGGACAAGATCCGCCATCTCGCGAACTTCGACGCGCTGACCGGCCTGCCGAACCGGCGGCAGCTGATCTGGCGTACCGAGCGGGCGCTCGAGTACGCGCGCCGCCTGAACCACCAGGTGAGCCTGCTGCTGATCGACCTCGACCGCTTCAAGGTCATCAACGACACGCTCGGCCACGGTGCCGGCGACGAATTGCTGATGGAAGTGGCGCGGCGCCTGCGCTCCTGCGTGCGCCACTCCGACCAGGTGATGGAGAGCTCGCTCGAAGCGATGGGCTCGCGCTCGCACCGCACACTCGAAGCGGTGGGCCGGCTCGGCGGCGACGAGTTCGTCGCACTGCTGCCCGAGGTGATCGACGAGCGCGATGCCGAGCGGGTGGCGGTGCGCATCCTCGACCTGATGCGCGAACCGATCTTCGTCGGCGGGCAGGAGTGTTTCGTGACGGCGAGCGTGGGCATCGCGATGTTCCCGCGCGACGGCCTGTCGGTGGCCGACCTGATGCGCAACTCCGACGTCGCGATGTACTCGGTGAAGGCGCAGGGGCGCAACGCCGCGTCGCTGTACCGCCCGCAGCTGGCGGGCAAGGGGCGCGAGAAGCTCGAACTCGAAAGCGCGCTGCACAAGGCGATCGAGCGCAATGAGCTCGTCCTGCACTACCAGCCGAAGATCGACGTGCGCGCGGCCAAGATGGTGGGCGCCGAGGCGCTGATGCGCTGGCAGCGCGGCGGCGTGCTGGTGCCGCCGGGCGACTTCATTCCGCTGGCCGAGGAAACCGGCCTGATCATTCCGCTGAGCGAATGGGCGATCCGCGAAGCGGCGCGCCAGGCGCGCATCTGGCAAGACAACTTCGGCTTCGCCGACTCGATCGCAGTGAACCTGCCGAACCGCCTGTTCGAGCGCACCGACCTGGTCGAGCACATCCACCAGGCCGTCACGCACTACGGCGTGCCGCACCGTGTGATCGAGCTCGAGATCACCGAGACGGGCCTGATGAAGGACTTGCAGAACGTCATCCCGACGCTGCACCGGCTCAACGAGATCGGCGTCGAGATCTCGATCGACGACTTCGGCACCGGCTATTCGTCGCTCGCCTACCTGACGACGCTGCCGATCAGCGAACTCAAGATCGACCGCAGCTTCGTGCGCGACCTCGGGCTCACGCCGCAAAGCTCGGCGGTGGTCACCGCGATCATCGCGCTCGCCCGCTCGCTCGGCCTGCGCGTGGTCGCCGAGGGCGTCGAGAACCTGCGCCAGATGGAAGTGCTGCACCGCCTCGGTTGCGGGGTGATGCAGGGCTTCCTGTTCAGCAAGCCGCAGATGCCCGACGATATCGAGGCGTGGCTGAAGCAGACGGTGCTGCCGAAGAAGGCGCCGTGGATCGGCAAGGCGTCGGACGCCGACGTCGACGCGATCGAGGCGCGCAAGCCTCGCGCCACGCCGGCCGGATGAGCACGCCGTGGCAGAAATGCTTCCGGCCCAACTGGCCAAGGCGGCGCTGCGGCGCCTGGTGATCGCCAAGCTCGAGCCGACCCCCGAGAACTACGCGCGGGCCTACCAGCAGGAGCGGGGCGGCGAGGCGCCGCCAGCCTTGCCCGAGCGCGCGCAGCGCGTGGTCGAGCGCCTGGTGGCGCGCAGCTTCGACAGCGAGGCCGCGGCCGGCCTGAACACGGCGCTCGCCGAAGGCCGCTGGGAGCAGGCCGAGCGAGCGCTCGACGCGCCCGACGCGAGCGGCGAGCAGCTCGCCGCGCTGATCGACCGCATCGTGCGCGGCGTCGAACGGCGCAGCCGGCAGTGGACGAGTGCACGCAAGAAAGACAGCCTGCAGCGCGTGCTCGGTGGCAGCCGCGGCGACGCCGGCCGCTTGCAGCAGCGGCTGCGCCAGCTGGTCGCCAGCTGGGAGAGCGAGACGCCGGAGGGCGGCGCCGCGGCCGGCGCCGAGGCGGCGCCGTCGGATCTGGCGCCCTTGTCCGATCTGGCGCCGCTCGATGCGGCCGACGCGGCAGCGCCGCCATCGAAAGCGTCGCACGAAGCGCCGTCGTCGCTCGCCTGGGAGCGCGTCGTCGCCACGCTCGACACGACGGTCGCGCATGCGTTGCCGCGCCAGGAGAGCGAGGGTCGCAAGCTCGCCGACGCCATCGCCGACGTGACGCGGCGCATTCAGGCGGAGGGCGCGACGCCGCCGCTCGCCGACGAACTCACGGCCTTGTGCGAGCGCGCCGACCGCGTGCTCGAGCACCGCCACCACCTGCTCGAGCAAATGGGTGGCCTGTGCCAGGAACTCACCGCCAGCCTCACCGACCTGGCCGAGAACGACAGCTGGGCCAAGGGCCAGTGCGATGCGATGCGTCTGAGGATCGGCGAAGGCCTGACCGCGCGCGGCGTCAAGTCGGTGAGCGAGCTGCTGCACACCACGCGCGAGCGGCAGACCCAGTTGCGCGCCGAACGCGAACGCGCGCGCGATGCGCTCAAGTCGCTGATCAACCGCATGCTCAGCGAGCTCGGCGAGCTCGGTTCGCAGACCGGGCGCTTCCACGAGAGCGTGGGCCGCTATGCCGACGTGATCGAGAAGGCCGACACGCTGGAGAGCCTGGCCGGCGTGGTGCGCGAGATGGTCGAGGAAAGCCGCACCGTGCAGGCGCTGGTGGCGCAGACGCAGCAGCGCCTGCAGGACGAGCACGCCAAGGCGAGCGGCCTCACGCAGCGCGTGAGCGAACTCGAAGGCGAATTGCGCCGCCTCTCCGACGAGGTGTCGACCGACCAGCTCACGCAGATCGCCAACCGGCGCGGCCTGCTGCAGGCCTTCGATGCCGAGCGTTCGCGCATGGAGCGCGGCGGCGGTCGACTGGCGGTGGGCCTGCTCGACATCGACAACTTCAAGCGCCTCAACGACGAGCTCGGCCACAGCGTCGGCGACGAGGCCTTGCGCTCGCTCGCCGCGGTGGTGAGCAAGAGCCTGCGTCCGACCGACCGCGTCGCGCGCTACGGCGGCGAAGAGTTCGTGATGCTGCTGCCCGACACACCG
>DASXQQ010000107.1:0-29272 GCA_036507085.1 Piscinibacter sp.
TTGTCGGCCGGCCTGCCGCCGATGATCCGCGTGCACGGCGACGTGCGCCGCATCAACGTCGACCCGCTGGAGCACAAGCAGGTGCACGACATGGTGTACGACATCATGAACGATGCCCAGCGCAAGATGTACGAGGAGACGCTGGAGTGCGACTTCTCCTTCGAGATCCAGGGCCTGGCGCGCTTTCGCGTCAACGCGTTCAACCAGAATCGCGGCTCGGGCGCGGTGTTCCGCACGATTCCGAGCAAGATCCTGACGCTCGAGCAGCTCAACGCGCCCAAGGTCTTCGCCGAGCTGTCGCTGAAGCCCCGCGGCCTGGTGCTGGTGACCGGGCCTACGGGCTCGGGCAAGAGCACGACGCTGGCCGCGATGGTCAACCACCTCAACGAGAGCGAATACGGCCACGTGCTGACGGTGGAAGACCCGATCGAGTTCGTGCACGAGTCGAAGAAGTGCCTGATCAACCAGCGCGAGGTCGGGCCTCATACCTTGAGCTTCGCCAACGCGCTGCGCTCGGCGTTGCGCGAGGACCCGGACGCGATCCTGGTGGGCGAAATGCGCGACCTGGAAACCATCCGCCTCGCGCTCACCGCCGCCGAGACCGGCCACCTGGTGTTCGGCACGCTGCACACCAGCAGCGCCGCCAAGACCATCGACCGCGTGGTCGACGTCTTCCCCGCGGCCGAGAAGGAAATGGTGCGCGCGATGCTGTCCGAATCGCTGGTGGCGGTGATCTCGCAGACGCTGTGCAAGCTGAAGGACGGCTCCGGCCGCGTGGCCGCGCACGAGATCATGCTGGGCACCTCGGCGATCAAGAACCTGATCCGCGAGAACAAGATCGCGCAGATGTACTCGGCCATCCAGACCGGCCAGAGCCTGGGCATGCAGACCTTGGACCAGAACCTGGCCGACCTCGTTCGCCGCAACATCATTTCGCCGGCCGAGGCACGCGGCAAGGCGAAGATTCCCGAGAACTTCCCCGGGTGAAAAAGCTCCTCGCACGCATCAAGGGCGGCGCCGCGCCGGCCCCGCGGGCGCGGGGCGACGAGGAGCCGGGCTTCTTCAGCACGATGTTCACCGAGCGCGGTGACGAGACGCAGCTGCAGCACATCAGCTGGGCCACGCGCTGCGTCGAGGTCGGCGCCGAACCCTTCGATCGCCAGCAGGGCGCGCATATGTTCGCCCATCTGTGGGCCGAGGATCGCCATGTGGCCGACCTCGGCGACGATGGCGTCGAGCGCCTGTGCCAGTACCTCGAATTCGTCAGCGTGCCCGCCGGGCGCGAGGTCATCGGCCAGGACGAGCAGGGCGATTACATGATGATCGTGCTGGAAGGCACGCTGGCGGTCGATCGCGTGCAGCCCTGGGGGGGCCGCGCGCGCTTGGCCGAGGCGCGCGCCGGGGATATGCTGGGTGAGATGTCGCTGCTCGACGCGGGGGCCCGCTTTTCGGCCTGCACCACCCTCACGCCGTGCACGCTGGCGGTGATCGACGCGCAGCGGCTGGACCAGCTGATGAACGCTGAGCCGCGGCTGGCGCTGGCGCTGCTGGCTTCGCTGTCGCGCCGCTTGTCGCTGCGCCTGCGCCAGGTCAGCGCACGTTTGAGCGCGTTGTTGTCGCGCTCCTGATTGGGGAGAGATTTCATGGAACGAGACCAAGCCTCGAAATTCATCAATGACCTGCTGCGCCTGATGATCTCGCGCAACGGCTCGGACCTCTTCCTCACTGCCGACTTCCCGCCGGCGATCAAGGTCGACGGCAAGGTCACGAAGGTCTCGCCGCAGCCGCTGACCGGCCAGCACACGATGGCGCTGTGCCGCTCCATCATGAACGACAAGCAGGCCGCGGAGTTCGAGCGCACCAAGGAGTGCAACTTCGCGATCTCGCCGCAGGGCATCGGGCGCTTCCGCTGCAACGCCTATGTGCAGCAGGGCAACGTCGGCCTCGTGCTGCGGGTGATCCCGGCCACGCTGCCGAGCATCGACGGCCTCGGCCTGCCGCAGATCCTCAAGGACGTGACGATGAGCAAGCGCGGCCTGGTGATCTTCGTCGGCGCCACGGGCTCGGGCAAGAGCACCTCGATGGCGGCGATGATCGACTTCCGCAACGAGAACTCCTACGGCCACATCATCACCGTCGAGGACCCGGTGGAGTTCGTGCACCCGCATAAGAACTGCATCGTCTCGCAGCGCGAGATCGGCATCGACACCGATGGCTGGGGCCTCGCGCTGAAGAACATGATGCGCCAGGCGCCGGACGTGATCCTGATGGGCGAGATCCGCGACCGCGAGACCATGGACCATGCCGTGGCCTTCGCCGAGACTGGCCACCTGTGCATGGCCACCTTGCACGCCAACAGCGCGAACCAGGCGCTGGACCGCATCATCAACTTCGTCCCGGAAGAGCGTAGAGCCCAGCTGCTGATGGACCTGTCGCTGAACCTGAAGGCGCTGGTGTCGCAGCGCCTGCTGCCGCGCCAGGAAGGCAAGGGTCGCATTGCCGCAGTGGAGATCATGCTCAACACGCCGCTGATCGCCGACCTGATCTTCAAGGGCGAGGTGGCCGAGATCAAGGAGCTGATGAAGCGCTCGCGCGAGCTCGGCATGCAGACCTTCGACCAGTCGCTGTTCGACCTCTACGAAGGCAACCTCGTCACCTATGAAGACGCGTTGCGCAATGCCGACTCGCTGAACGACCTGCGGCTGCAGATCAAGCTGCACAGCCAGCGCGCGCGCAGCTCCGACCTCGCCGCCGGCACCGAACACCTCACCATCGTTTGATGAAAAGCTACGAAGCAACGCCACCGAAGAAGGTGGCCTTTCTCGGCCTCGGCGTGATGGGCCACCCGATGGCCGGCCACCTGGCACGCGCGGGTCACCAGGTCACGATCTACAACCGCACCGCTGCGAAGGCCGACGCTTGGGTCAAGGAATACGGCGGCCGTGCGGCGCCGACGCCGCGGCAGGCCGCAGCCGATGCCGAGCTCCTGTTCGCCTGCGTGGGCAACGATGACGACCTGCGCGCGGTGGTCCTCGGTGACGACGGCGCCTTCGCCGGCATGAAGCGCGATGCGGTATTCGTCGACCACACCACCGCTTCCGCCGCGGTCGCACGCGAGCTGTATGCCGCGGCACGAGAGCGCGGGCTGCACTTCGTCGATGCGCCGGTGTCGGGCGGCCAGGCGGGCGCCGTGAATGGCGCGCTGACCGTCATGTGCGGCGGCGATGCGGCGCCGTTCGATGTGATGAAGCCGGTGGCGATGGCCTATGCCAAGGCCGTCACGCGCGTCGGCGACGCCGGTGCCGGGCAGCTTGCCAAGATGGTCAATCAGACCTGCATCGCCGGACTGCTGCAGGGCCTGGCCGAGGCGATCGCCTTCGGTCAGCGCGCGGGGCTGGACATGAAGCTCGTGCTCGAGGTCATCGGCAAGGGCGCCGCGCAGAGCTGGCAGATGGACAACCGCGGCACGACGATGATCGACGGCAAGTTCGACTTCGGCTTCGCCGTCGACTGGATGCGCAAGGACCTGGGCCTCGTGCTCGACGAGGCGCGGCGCAACGGCGCGAAGCTGCCGGTGACCGCGCTGGTGGACCAGTTCTATGCGGACGTGCAGGCCATGGGCGGCCAGCGCTGGGACACATCCAGCCTCATCAAGAGGCTGGGCTGATCACTTCTTCTCTTTGTTGGTGTTCGCCAGATCGGCGAGCTCAGCCTCAGTGAGGATCTCGAACACGCGCACGACCTTCTGCACGCCGCTGATGGTGCGCGCCAGGTCGACGGCGCGGTTCGCCTCGCGCTCGGTGACGCGGCCCAGCAGATAGACCGTGCCGCGCTCGGTGTAGACCTTGAAGGCGTTGGCCTGCAGGTCCTTCGCATCGACGAAGGTCGCCTTCACCTTGCCGGACAGGATGGCGTCGTTGGAGCGGCTGGTCAGCGAGCTGTTTCCCATGACGGCCAGCTCGTTGACGACGGAGCGCACGTTCTCGATGCGCGAGACGGTCTGTTCCACCGCCGTACGGTCGGCCTCGGCCGGCACCTCGCCAGTGAGCAGCACCGTGCGGTTGTAGCTCGTTGCGTTGACGTGGCCGCGGTCGCCGAGGATCTCGCGCGTGCGGTTCATCGCCTTCAGCTCGATGGCCTGGTCCTCGACCTGGGCGCCCGAGGTGCGGCGATCGGTCACCATGAAGGCGCCACCGACCATCGCGCCGCCCACGATCAGCGGCGCACAGGCCGACAGCGTGGCCGAAACGAGCAGCGCGCCGGTGAGGGCGCGCAGGGGAAAGCGTCGCAGCGAAAAAGGCGATGGCGTCATGCGTTGTCCTGTTCTCCCAGCAGTTGCAGGTCCACCGCATCGCAAATGCAGTGGATCGCGAGGATGTGCACTTCCTGGATGCGTGCCGTGCGTTCATGCGGCACGCAGATGTGCACATCGGTGTCGGTGAGCAGCGCGCCCATCTTGCCGCCGCCGCGGCCGGTCAACGCGATCACCGTCATGTCCTTGGCGTGTGCGGCCTCCACGGCGGCCAGCACGTTGGCGGAGTTGCCGCTGGTGCTGATGGCCAGCAGCACGTCGCCGGGCGAGCCCAGCGCCTGCACCTGCTTGGAAAAGACCTGCGAAAAGTCGTAGTCGTTGCCCACCGCGGTGAGGATGGAGCTGTCGGTGGTCAGTGCAATGGCCGCCAGACCCGGGCGCTCTCGCTCGAAGCGGCCGATGAACTCGGCGGCGAAGTGCTGCGCATCGCTGGCCGAGCCGCCGTTGCCGCAGGCCAGCACCTTGCCGCCGGCGGTGATGCAGCCCATCACGGCTTGCACTGCGGCGGCGATCGGCCGCGTCAGCGTCTCGGCCGCCTGGTACTTCAGATCGGCGCTGTCGAAAAACTGTTGCTGAATGCGTTGCTCGAGCATGGTGCGGATCATAAGACACGCCTCCGCGGCTCCGGTTCCGAGAGGTACCGCGCAGGCCAGCGCCGGGCCGCTCCCAAGCGGCCCCGCACCTACTCGGGGGGTGGCCTCGGTACTCCGAGGCCGGGGGCCCCATCAGCTGGCATCGAAGGCAGCGCGCAGCCATTGCACCTGGTCGCCGTCGATCGCCACCACATCGAATCGGCAAGGCGGGGGAGAAGCCAGGCGCAGCAGGTAGTGCTGAGCCGCGAAGACGAGGCTGCGGCGCTTGGCCGCGCCGATGCTGGCCGCCGCGCCGCCATGCGAGACGTCGCGCCGCGCGCGCACTTCGACGAAGACCAAGGTGCCGTCACGGTCGCGCACGATCAGATCGACCTCGCCGCCGCGCGAACGCGCGCCGCGCGCGACCCGATAATTGCGCTGCACCAGCGTGAGCCCATGGCCCCGCAGGTGCGCCCAGGCGTGTGCCTCGGCTTCGTCGCCCAAGGCCTTCTTCGTGACCATCGCTTCCCCCTCCCTGCTACAGGCGGCCGCGGCTGCCGCCGGCGGCCAGCAGTATCCCGCAGGCGCGCTGTACGTCGTCGCCACGCCGATCGGCAACCTGGCCGACCTGACACTGCGCGCCATCCACACACTGGCGCTGGCCGATGCGGTGGCGTGTGAGGACACGCGCGTCAGCGGCGCGCTGCTGCGCCATCTCGGGCTGGACAAGCCCTTGATCGCGGTGCACGAGCACAACGAGCACGCCGCGGCGCGAGGCATCGTCGAACGGCTCGCGCGGGGCGAGCGGGTGGCTTATGTCAGCGATGCCGGCACGCCGGCGATCTCGGACCCTGGCGCGGCGCTGGTCGCCGCGGTGCAGGCGGCCGGCGGCCGCTGCGTGCCGCTGCCCGGCGCGAGCAGCGCGCTGGCCGCGCTCAGCGTGGCCGGCGATGTGCAGGGCCGCGGCTTCCGCTTCGCCGGCTTCCTGCCCACGCGCGCGAAGGACCGCGCCGACGCATTGAACACGCTGCTGGCGGCGCCCGATACCTGCGTGCTGTTCGAGGCACCGCATCGCATCGCGGCGCTGCTGCGCGAGCTCGCCGAGGCGGCACCGCAGCGGCGTGTCACGCTGTGCCGCGAACTGACCAAGCAATTCGAGACGGTGGTCACGCTGGCGGCCGCCGAGCTGCCGGCGTGGCTCGATGCCGACGCAAACCGCTCGCGCGGTGAGTTCGTGCTGGTGCTGCATGCGCAGGCGGCCGACAGCGCGGCGCCGGATGACGAGCAGCACGATCCGCTGCTGCGTGTGCTCCTGAAGGAGCTGCCGTTGAAGCAGGCAGTGGCGCTGGCCGTGGAGCTCAGCGGCGCGCCGCGCAACGCGCTGTACCAGCGGGCGCTGGCGCTGCGCGGCGCAGACGAAGGCTGACAGCGGGGCCAGCGCCGAGCCGCTCCCAAGCGGCCCCGCATCCCCGCGGGGGGTGGCCCCGGTATGCCGGGGCCGGGGGCTTCACTTTCCTGGCGCGCTGGCAGCGCGCTGCCTGTCGTGCTTCTGGCGGTAGATGTCGGCACTGGCGCGATCCTGCATGCGATGCAGGTGACGGCGCTCCTTCTTCGTCACCGTGCCGTCGGACTGCGCGCGCGTCTCGGCCTTCTCGACGTGCGCCTGTTCCTTCTCGAGGCGGGCGGTTTCGCGCTTCGTCAGCGCGCCCGAGGTCACGCCCTGGTCGATGCGGCGCTCCTGGTTGGCCTGCCGCTGGTCGACGCGCGGCATGCTGGAGGCGGGCGCCGCTTGTGCAAAGGCGCCGGCGGCACCGACGAGGGCCAGCGCGGCCGCGAGGGTCTTCAGAGTCAGCATGAGGTTGTCCTTTGTTGCTGGTTTTGAACGTGCGGGTCCCGTGTCGCCACAACGGCATGCGTTCACACGCCGTGCACGCTGTCGCGGTAAAGTTCTGTGAACACCCCAGCGAGGACTGCCCCATGATTTCGCGCGAACCCACCCTTGAGCGCCTGGCCGTCGCGCGCTCGCTGCTGCTCGAGCCCTTCGGCCTCACCGATGCCGCGCTGTCGCGCGCGCTGAAGACCATCGCCACGCACCGCATCGATGACGCCGACCTGTACTTCCAGTACACGCGCAACGAAGGCTGGAGCCTCGAGGAAGGCATCGTGAAGAGCGGCAGCTTCGGCATCGACCAGGGCGTGGGCGTGCGCGCGGTGGCCGGCGAGAAGACAGCCTTCGCTTATTCCGACGACATCTCCGAGGCCGCGCTGCTCGATGCAGCGCAGACCGTGCGCACGATCGCCGCATCCGGCCAGAGCCGGCGTGTGAAGGTGCCCTCGCGCGGCACGGTGGCCGGCAGCCGCGTGCTGTATGCACCGCTCGATCCGATCGCCACGCTGGACAGCGCGCAGAAGGTCGCGCTGCTGGAGAAGGTGGAAAAGCTCGCACGCGCCAAGGACCCGCGCGTGGTGCAGGTGATGGCCGGGCTCGCCGCCGAGTACGACGTGGTGCTGATCGCGCGCGCCGATGGCACGCTGGCCGCCGATGTGCGGCCGCTGGTGCGGCTGTCGCTGACGGTGATCGCCGAGCAGGGCGAGCGGCGCGAAGTGGGCACCGGCGGCGGCGGCGGGCGCTTCGGCCTCGGCTACTTCCAGGATACGGTGATCGAGAGCTATGTGGACCAGGCCGTGAACGCGGCGTTGACCAATCTGGAATCGCGCCCCGCGCCCGCCGGCGAGATGACCGTCGTGCTCGGCCCCGGCTGGCCCGGTGTGCTGCTGCACGAGGCCATCGGCCACGGCCTCGAAGGCGACTTCAATCGCAAGGGCTCGAGCGCGTTCTCCGGGCGCATCGGCCAGCGTGTCGCCGCGCCCGGCGTGACGGTGCTCGATGACGGCACGATCCCCGATCGCCGCGGCTCGCTCAACGTCGACGACGAAGGCAATGCCAGCCAGCGCAACGTGCTGATCGAAGACGGCATCCTCAAGGGCTACATCCAGGACGCGATGAACGCGCGCCTGACGAAGGTCAAGGCCACCGGCA
Source organism: Piscinibacter sp. (assembly GCA_036507085.1). GTDB lineage: Bacteria > Pseudomonadota > Gammaproteobacteria > Burkholderiales > Burkholderiaceae_C > Albitalea. The sequence goes on from DASXQQ010000107.1 coordinate 7,925, forward strand.
ACGGCCGGCGCGAGAGCTACGCCGCGGTGCCGATGCCGCGCATGACCAACACCTACATGCTGGCCGGCGATCGCACCAAGGAAGAGATCGTCGCGTCGGTGCAGCGCGGGCTGTATGCCACCAACTTCGGCGGCGGCCAGGTCGACATCACCAGCGGCAAGTTCGTGTTCTCGGCCAGCGAGGCGTTCTGGATCGAGAACGGGCGCATCCAGTATCCGGTGAAGGGCGCCACCATCATCGGCAACGGCCCCGATGCATTGACACGCGTGAGCATGATCGGCAACGACCTGGAGCTCGACACCGGCGTCGGCACCTGCGGCAAGGAAGGCCAGAGCGTGCCGGTCGGCGTCGGCCAGCCGACGCTGCGCATCGACGGGCTGACCGTGGGTGGAACGGCCTGAGCGCCGGCGCTATGAGGCGCTGCGGCGCACCAGGCCAATGACGGCATAGCCGGCTGCGAGCGTCGCGAGCACCAGCAGCGTCCAGTCCGTGCGATCGGAATCCCGGGCGGCGGCAGGCTTCGCCGACAACTCGGCCGACCGTTCGACGAAGGGGCTGTAGACGGCGCCGCCGGCCTCGGGCAATGGCGAAGAGGCCGATGGCCCAGCGACTTGTGCCGCCGTGCTCGTGCCCTGTTGCCACGCCCACAGCGGCACGTCGGCCTCGTCGCTGCCGGCAACCCGCACCGAAGGACGCTTGGGCAGGTCGGCGGCGACCCAGAACCAGCCCTGCTCGCGGCGTTCGAGCTGCAGCGTCGCACCGCCCCATCCCGCCGGAATCGGCTGCTTCGCGATGCGCTCGGGCAGCGCGTCGCCGTTGCGCGCGACCGTGAAGAAGTAGACCTCCAGCGTGACGCCGGCATCGCGGCCCGCCTTCAAGCCCAGCATCACGGTGTCGGGCTCGGTGCGCACCAGCGACAGCACGCGCGACGATGTCGCTTCGTTCTGCAGCAGCCAGCGCGGCTCGAAGCCGCCGTCGATATCGGCGATCCACAGAGAGGCCTGCCGGTTGAGCCTCTCGATCTCGCCCACGACCAGCGTGCGCCCGTCGCCGAGCGGCATCGCTTCGACGGCGGTGGCGTGATCGCCCAGCGGCGCGAGCCAGGTCGCGTCGAGTTGCCCATTGGACAAGTAGCGCTGCACGGCAAGCCGCTGTTCGGCACCGCGCGTCTGCCCGGCCACGAGAAAGCGGCCGCGATCGTCGGCCACCACGCTGCGCGGCGAGATCGCGTCGATCTGCACGCGGCCATCGCTGCCGAAGCGGGGATCCGCCGCGCCGTTCGTGCGGCGCACGAGGAAGCTGCGCCACGGCGCCTGCGCCTCCGTCTCGAGCACGACACCGCCCTGCGCCGGCCACACCGGCGTCAACACGCCGAAGCCGAGCAGGGCCGCAGCGACGGCGCGGCGAAAGCGCATCAGTACGCCGGGGTGGACCAGATCAGCACCGGGCCGAGGCCGAGCACTGCATCGCTGACGTAGAGGCCGCCGGTGGACGTCGACGACGTGACGCTGACGTCGGTGATGAGGCCGAGGCCCGAGTTGCCGGGGCAACCGGCACCGACGTTGGGGATCGGGTCGCCGCTGGACGTCTGCTGCAGATTCGTGATGCCGGTCAGGTTGAAGGCGGTCACGTCGCCCTGCGGATTCAGGCGGTTCGCCTTGGTGGCGTCGTAGCTCAGGGAATCGCTGAGGCTCTTGTGCGTCGTCTGCACGTGGTGGGTGCTGCGCTTGGTGCCGGGGGTGTCGAACTCGCAGGTGACTTCGTAGTCTGATGTCTCCACCAGCACGTAGGTGAAGCTGACATTGCCGGCCTGCGACTGCAGCTTGGCGTTGTTCCAGCCGAAAGCCAGCTGCACGTCGCCCTTGCCGACGAAGCCCTTGCCGGTGGCGGCATCGAAAGTGACGGTGGCCAGCGCGGCGCCGGCGACGACGGCCAGTGCGGCCAAAGTTGCGAGTTTCTTGCTCATGGAAGGCTCCTTGGGACGGGTGCGGGCCAATGTAACGAGCCGTAGCCGCGCTCGCCCGGCATTACTTCTCAGGCCGTCAGACACCCCCCGCGACTGCGGGTGTGCGCTTGTCACGAACCGCGGCCGGCGCGCCCGGCAACGCGGGCTTGACCCGCCGCACAAGGCCCGTGCTACATTCGCCCCCATGCATTCGGCTCGCTTTTACTTTGCGCACTTTTGGTTCTCGCACCGCCCCGGCGGAGGAGAGGCCAGCGCATCAGTGAGCTAGAGCGCAGACCAAATCCTCGAAACCGCCGGGTCCCCACCCGGCGGTTTTTTTTCGTCCTTCCGTTTTCATCGAACCAGCCCAGGAGCCACGACCGCCATGACGCCCAAGTCCGCCACCGCCGCTACCGAGGACTGGTATGCGCACTCCGAGAAGACCTCGCAGACCGATGACGAGCGGATTCGCGACGTGACGCCGCTGCCGCCGCCGGAACACCTGATCCGCTTCTTCCCGGTGCGCGGCACCGCGATGGAGGACTTGATCGTCACCACGCGTCAGCGCATCCGCAAGATCATGCAGCACAAGGATGACCGGCTGCTGGTCATCATCGGCCCGTGCTCGATCCATGACCCGGCGGCTGCGCTCGAGTACGCGAAGCTCTTGAAGGTGCAGCGCGAGAAGTACGCCGGCACGCTGGAGATCGTGATGCGCGTGTACTTCGAGAAGCCGCGCACCACGGTCGGCTGGAAGGGCCTGATCAACGACCCCTACCTCGACGAGAGCTACCGCATCGACGAGGGCCTGCGCATCGCGCGCCAGCTGCTGCTGGAGATCAACCGCCTGGGGGTGCCCGCGGGCAGCGAGTTCCTCGACGTGATCTCGCCGCAGTACATCGGCGACCTGATCGCCTGGGGCGCGATCGGCGCGCGCACCACCGAGAGCCAGGTGCACCGCGAACTGTCGTCTGGCTTGTCGGCGCCGATCGGGTTCAAGAACGGCACCGACGGCAACATCCGCATCGCCACCGACGCGATCCAGGCCGCCGCGCGGCCGCACCACTTCCTGTCGGTGCACAAGAACGGCCAGGTCGCGATCGTCGAGACCAAGGGCAACAAGGACTGCCATGTGATCCTGCGCGGCGGCAAGACGCCGAACTACGACGCGGCGAGTGTCGAGGCCGCGTGCAAGGACCTCGAGGCGGCGAAGCTGCCGTGCGCGCTGATGGTCGACTGCTCGCATGCCAACAGCAGCAAGCAGCACGAGAAGCAGGTCGACGTGGCGCGCGACATCGCGGCGCAGATCCGCGCCGGCAGCCAGCGCATCTTCGGCGTGATGGTCGAAAGCCACCTGCACGCCGGGGCGCAGAAGTTCAACCCCGGCAAGGACAATCCGGCCAAGCTGCACTACGGGCAAAGCATCACCGATGCCTGCATCGGCTGGGACGATTCGGTCGAGGTGCTCGAGGTGCTGAGCGAGGCGGTGAAGGCGCGCCGCGGCTGACGCAAGCAGCTGCAATCGCGGGTAAGCGGGATCGCCACAGCTGTAAGCCGGGTAAGTCGGCGCAAGAGTGCTGGTCTGGGGGTGGGCGAGCGGGTGCAATGGCCATCCCTTCAAACCCTCAGGAGAAGCCCATGCAATCTCGCTCCGTCATGACCCGCGGGACATTCCTCGCCGCCTTGCTCGCCAGTGTCGCGTTCGCTGCGAGCGCTCAGACGAAGGCGCCGGCCGAGCCGACATCGGCCAAGTCCAACGTCGCCGCCGAAGCCGCGTTCGCCGACGCCGACGCGAACAAAGACGGCAAGCTGTCGAAGGAAGAAGCGGCTCGCCTGCCGGCCATCGGCGCCAAGTTCGATCAGCTGGACAAGAACAAGGACGGGGTCCTGAGCGTCGAAGAGTTCGGCGCCGCCTACACCCCTGCGAAGTAATTCGCCGAGCCCGGCGCGGCGACGCGCCGGGCTCACGCCGTCGGGCTCGCGCGCCCCAGGCCTGAAGCAGCCCTCACCGCCCTCAGGCTTGGTCGCGCTTGAGCCGCTCGCTTTGCCAGTAGACGTCGTCGCCGCCCAAGCCGTCGAGGTTGGCGCGGTTGAGCACGCGCGCGAGCACGAACAGCAGGTCGCTCAGCCGGTTCAGGTACTGGCGCGGTGACGCATTCACCGCATCGTGCCCGGCCAGCGTGACCAGCGCCCGCTCGGCACGCCGCGCCACGGTGCGGCAGACATGAGCGATCGCCGCACTGCGCGTCCCGGCCGGGAGAATGAATTCCTTGAGGCGCGGCAGATCGGCGTTGTAGTGGGCGAGCGCCTGGTCTAGACGCAGCACGGCGTCGGCCTTCAGCAGCTCGAAGCCCGGCATCGACAGTTCGCCCCCCAGGTTGAACAGTTCGTGCTGGATCAGCACCAGCAAGTCGCGCACGTCGCTGGGCAGCGGCTCGGCCAGCAAGACGCCAAGCTGGGAATTGAGTTCGTCGACCTCGCCCATCGCGTGCACGCGCATGTGGTCCTTGGGCACGCGCTGGCCGTCGCCGAGTCCGGTCGTGCCGTCGTCGCCGGTGCGGGTCGCGATCTGGGAGAGTCGGTTGGCCATGCTGCGCGTGCCGTGAGCGGATGAGGTCGAGAATACACCGCCCTCGGGGTTCCCCCCTACGCATTGCCCGGCGTTCCGTCGCACGGCGCCGCTCCCTACAATCGTCGAGGCCCCAGACGCATCGGAGACTCGCCATGAACGCACCGCTTCCGGCCCAGTTCTTGCCCAAGCTCGAGCCGCGCCCGGTGCCTGCGGCGATGCTCGACGCCTTGAAGGCCCGCTTCGGCGAGCGCTGCTCAACCGCGCTGGCGGTGCGCGAGCAGCATGGCCGCGACGAGTCGCCGTTCGACGTGCCGCCGCCCGAGGTCGTGGTCTATTGCGAAAGCACCGGGGAGGTGGCGGCGGTCGTGAAGCTGGCCGACGCGCACGCGGTGCCGGTGATCCCGTATGGCGCCGGCTCGTCGCTGGAGGGCCATTTGCTCGCGGTGCAAGGCGGCGTGAGCATCGACCTGAACCGCATGAATCAGGTGCTGTCGGTCCAGCCGGAAGACCTGACGGTCACGGTGCAAGCCGGCGTCACGCGCACTCAGCTCAACAACGAGATCCGCCACACCGGACTGTTCTTCCCGATCGACCCCGGCGCCGACGCGAGCCTCGGTGGCATGAGCGCGACCCGCGCCAGCGGCACGAACGCGGTGCGCTACGGCACGATGCGCGAGAACGTGCTCGGGCTGACCGTGGTGACCGCCAGCGGCGAGGTCATCCACACCGGCACCCGCGCGAAGAAAAGCAGCGCCGGCTACGACCTGACGCGCCTGATGGTCGGCAGCGAGGGCACGCTCGGCGTGATGACCGAAATCACGCTGCGCCTGTACCCGCAACCCGAAGCGATCTCGGCCGCGGTGTGCAGCTTCCCGAGCATCGAGGCGGCGGTCAACACGACGATCCAGATCATCCAGATGGGGGTTCCGATCGCGCGCTGCGAACTGCTCGACGCCAACGCCGTGCGCGCAGTCAACCGCCACGACAAGCTGACGCTGCGCGAAGGGCCGATGCTGCTGATGGAGTTCCACGGCACGCCGGCCGGCGTGGCCGAGCAGATCGAGACGGTGCAGCAGATCGCAAGCGAGCACGCCGGCCTGGCGTTCGAATGGGCGAGCACGCCGGAGGAGCGCAGCCGCCTCTGGACGGCGCGCCACCACGCCTACTTCGCCGGCGCGCAGACCAAGCCCGGCTGCCGCACGGTGACCACCGACACCTGTGTGCCGATCTCGCGCCTGGCGGACTGTCTGCTCGACACCGTGGCCGAGGTCGAGGCCTCGGGCCTCGCCTACTACATCGTCGGCCATGTCGGCGACGGCAACTTCCACGTCGCCTACCTGATCGACCCGACGATTCCCGAGGAACGCGAAACCGCCGAGCGCCTGAACCTGCAGCTGGTGCAGCGGGCGCTGCGGATGGACGGCACCTGCACCGGCGAACACGGCATCGGGCTGCACAAGATGAGCTTCCTCGTCGACGAAGCCGGCGCCGGCGCGGTCGAGATGATGCGCGTGGTCAAGCACGCGCTCGACCCGAAGAACATCCTCAATCCGGGGAAGATTTTCGCGGCCTAGGCCAGGCCTAGGCCGAAGGCGTCACGCGATAAGCGACACCACGGCGTGGTAGACGATCAGCAAGGCGCCGGCGAACAGCAGGTTCAGCACCAGGTGTCGCGGGCCGCGGTCGACGCGGATGCCCATGCGCACACCGACGCAGGCCCAGAAGATGACCAGCAGCCCCGAGCCCGCTTCGACGCGGTCCATCGGCTGATTGCTGACGCGCCACAGCGCCATGCAGGCGAGCCACAGGCCCGCGGCCATCACCGCCGAGGCGGTCACCTCGCCGAATGACGGCCTGCTGAGCTCGACGCCGAGAATCTTCATGCCGGTACTGCCTGAATCGAAACAAAGGGGGTAGACCGCTGCGCGGAGAGCGGATTGTCGCATTCGGCGGGTGTCGGCCGGCCGGCCGAGGTCGGGTGCCCGACGGGCACGCTGGGTCACTCGCTCGGCGCACTCACCGACCAGCGCTTGGTGACCGTCGACGCGCTGTCGACGCTCTCCAGGTGAACGCCGAAGCCCCACAGCCGCGCCACGTGCTTGAGCACCTCCTGCGCACCGTCGTGCAGCGGGCGGTCGTTGTGCTGGGTGTGACGCAGCACCAGCGAGCGGTCGCCGCGGGTGTTGACGCTCCAGACCTGGATGTTCGGCTCGCGGCTGCCCAGGTCGTACTGGTGCGACAGCGCCTCGCGCACGCGCCGGTAGCCGGTCTCGTCATGGATGGCCGAGACCTCAAGTTCCTTTTCCTTCTCGTCATCGACGATGGCGAAGAGGCGGAATTCGCGCATCAGGTTGGGCGACAGGTACTGGCCGACGAAGCTCTCGTCCTTGAAGTTGCGCATCGCGTGGTCGATGGTCTCCAGCCAGTCCTTGCCGGCGATGTTGGGGAACCACTGTCGGTCCTCGTCGGTCGGCTTCTCGCAGATGCGCTTGATGTCGGTGTACATCGCAAAGCCGAGCGCGTACGGATTGATGCCGCTGTAGGCCTTGTGTCCGACCGGCGGCTGGTAGACCACGTTGGTGTGCGACTTCAGCCACTCGATCATCACGCCGTCGGTCAGGTGACCGTCGTCGTACATGGTGTTGAGCAGGTGGTGGTGCCAGAACGTCGCCCAGCCTTCGTTCATGACCTGCGTCTGGCGCTGCGGGTAGAAGTACTGCGCCACCTTGCGCACGATGCGAACGACCTCGCGCTGCCAGGGCTCCAGCAACGGCGCGTTCTTCTCGATGAAGTACAGCAGGTTCTCCTGCGGCTCTTCGGGGAAGCGGCGCGCCTGCGCCTCTTCGACGGCCTTTTCGGTCTTGCGCGGCAGCGTGCGCCACATGTCGTTGATCTGGCGCTGCGCGTAGGCCTCGCGCTCGACGCGGCGAGCCTGTTCCTGCGCGAGCGACAGCTTGTTCGGCCGCCGGTAGCGGTCGACGCCATGGTTCATCAGCGCGTGGCACGAGTCCAGCGTTTCCTCGACGATGTCGAGGCCGTAACGCTCCTCGCATTCGCTGACGTAGTTCTTCGCGTAGACCAGGTAGTCGATGATCGACGACGCGTCGGTCCACATCTTGAACAGGTAGTTGCCCTTGAAGAAACTGTTGTGGCCGTAGGCGGCGTGGGCGATCACGAGGGCCTGCATCGCCATCGTGTTCTCTTCCATCAGGTAGCTGATGCAGGGGTTCGAATTGATGACGATCTCGTAGGCCAGGCCCATGTGGCCACGCCGATAGTTCTTCTCGGTGGAGATGAATTCCTTGCCGTAGCTCCAGTGGCGGTAGTTCACCGGCATGCCCACCGACGCGTACGCGTCCATCATCTGCTCGGCGGTGATGATTTCGAGCTGGTTCGGATAGGTGTCGAGGCCGAAACGCTGCGCGGTCTGGCGGATCACCGCGTGATACCGCTCGATCAGCTCGAACGACCAGTCGCTCGGCCCCGGCAGCGGCTGCGACGCGCGCGGCGGCGGCACGATGTCGGCCGCGCGCTTCACGCGCACGGGTGCTTCGCTCGCGCCGGCCTCGAACAGGTCGGGCGTGGGGTCGGGAGCTGAGGCGGCGGCCTTGCGCGTCATGTTGTGGCCCCTTCCTTCTTGAACAGGTCGCGAAACACCGGGTAGATCTGCGACGCCTCGGTCACCTTGCGGATCGCGAACATCTTGGCATCCGCGGCGAGCATCGAATATTCGTCCCACAGGTTCTGCTCTTCCTCAGCCACTTGCACATAGGCGAAATAGCGGCACAGCGGCAGGATGTTGTGGGCCAGCAGTTCGCGGCAGCGGCCGCTGTCGTGATGCCAGTTGTCGCCGTCGCTCGCCTGCGCGCCGTAGATGTTCCACTCGCTGGTGGGGTAGCGGGCGCGGGCGATTTCTTCCATCAACACCAGTGCGCTCGACACCACGGTGCCGCCGGTTTCGGTGGAGTGGAAGAAGTTCTCCTCGTCGACCTCCTGCGCCTGCGTGTGGTGGCGGATGAAGACGATGTCGATCTTCTCGTAGTGGCGGGTGAGGAACAGGTACAGCAGGATGAAGAAGCGCTTGGCCAGATCCTTGCGCGCCTCGTCCATCGAGCCCGACACGTCCATCAGGCAGAACATCACCGCCTTCGCGGTGGGAACCGGCACCTTGATGCGGCTGCGGTAGCGCAGGTCGATCGGGTCGAGGTAGGGGATGCGCTCCAAGCGCGCGCGCAGCGCTTCGATCTCCTGCTCCAGCGCCGGGATCTCGTGGGCATTCGGATTCGGGTCGGGGTGGCGCTTGAGCAGCGCCAAATGCTCTTCGAGCCGGCGCAGTTCGCGCCGCGCGTCGCTGCCCAGCGCAATGCGCCGGCCGATCGCGCCGCGCATCGAACGCACCACATGCAGGTTGGCCGGCGTGCCGTCGCTGGAGTAACCGGCGCGCTGCATCTTGAACTCGGGCGTGTCGGCGAGCGTGGTGCGCGCCAAGTTGGGCAAGGCGAGGTCGTCGAAGAAGACCTGCATGAACTCTTCTTTGGTGAGGTGGAAGACGAAATCGTCCTCGCCCTCGCCGGAGTCGCTCGCCTGCCCGCCGCCGCCCTTGCCGCCGCCGCCCTTGGGCCGCTCGATCCGGTCGCCGCGCACATAGTCCTGGTTGCCCGGGTGCACCATCTCGCGCTTGCCGCCCGAGCCATGGCCGAACACCGGCTCGCTGATGTCGCGCTTCGGAATGTGGATGTCTTCGCCCTGCGCGATGTCGCGAATGCCCCGGCCGTCCACCGCGCGCTTGACCGCCTCGCGGATCTGGTCCTTGTGGCGGCGCAGGAAGCGCTCGCGGTTGCCGATGGACTTGTTCTTGCCCGCCAGCCGCCGGTCGATGATCTGCTGCAACATGGCCCTTCCGATACTGCTTGTGGAGGGATCAGGAACTCTTGCGCACGCGAAGGTACCACTCGCACAGCAGGCGCACCTGCTTGGGCGTATAGCCCTTTTGGACCATGCGGGTGACGAAATCCTCGTGCTTCTTCGCCTCGTCGGCGCTTGCCTTGGCGTTGAAGCTGATCACCGGCAGCAGCTCCTCGGTGTTGGAGAACATCTTCTTCTCGATCACCGTGCGCAGCTTCTCGTAGCTCGTCCACACCGGGTTGTTGCCGGCGTTGTTGGCGCGCGCACGCAGCACGAAGTTGACGATCTCGTTGCGGAAATCCTTCGGGTTGCTGATGCCTGCCGGCTTCTCGATCTTTTCCAGTTCCGCGTTCAGCGACCCGCGGTCGAACACCTCGCCGGTGTCGGTGTCGCGGTACTCGTGGTCCTGGATCCAGTAGTCGGCGTAGGTGACGTAGCGGTCGAAGATGTTCTGGCCATACTCGCTGTAGCTTTCCAGATAGGCGGTCTGGATTTCCTTGCCGATGAACTCGGCATAGCGAACCGCCAGATGCTCCTTGATGAACGCCAGGTACTTCTGCTCGTTCTCGGGCGGGAACTGCTCGCGCTCGATCTGCTGCTCGAGCACGTACATCAGGTGCACCGGGTTGGCCGCCACTTCGGTCGAATCGAAGTTGAAGACCTTGGAGATGATCTTGAACGCAAAGCGCGTCGACACGCCGCTCATGCCTTCGTCAACGCCGGCGTAGTCGCGGTACTCCTGGAAGCTCTTGGCGCGCGGGTCGGTGTCCTTCAGGTTCTCGCCGTCGTAGACCAGCATCTTCGAGTACAGCGACGAGTTCTCCGGCTCCTTCAAGCGCGTCAGCGCCGCGAACTGGCTCATCATCTTCAGCGTGCCCGGCGCGCAGGTCGCGTTGGCCAGCGACGAGCCGCGCAACAGCTTCTCGTAGATCTTGATCTCTTCACTGACGCGCAGGCAATACGGAATCTTGACGATGTAGATCCGGTCGAGGAAGGCCTCGTTGTTCTTGTTGTTGCGGAACGCCTTCCATTCGCTTTCGTTGCTGTGCGCGAGCACGATGCCGTCGAACGGGATGGCGCCGAACCCTTCGGTGCCCTTGTAGTTGCCTTCCTGCGTCGCGGTCAGCAGCGGGTGCAGCACCTTGATCGGCGCCTTGAACATCTCGACGAATTCGAGCAGGCCCTGGTTCGCCAGGCACAGGCCACCGGAGTAGCTGTAGGCGTCGGGGTCGTCCTGGGCATAGGTTTCGAGCTTGCGGATGTCGACCTTGCCGACCAGCGAGCTGATGTCCTGGTTGTTCTCGTCGCCCGGCTCGGTCTTGGCGATGCCGACCTGCTTGAGCACCGACGGGTAGCGCTTGACGACCTTGAACTGGCGAATGTCGCCGCCGAACTCTTCCAGACGTTTCACGGCCCAGGGCGACAGAATGCGGCTCAGGTAGCGCCGCGGAATGCCGTATTCCTTTTCGAGGATCGCGCCGTCTTCGGCGGCATCGAACAGCCCGAGCGGCGACTCGTTCACCGGCGAGCCCTTGATGGCGAAGAACGGCACATCCTGCATCAGCTGCTTGAGGCGTTCGGCGATCGACGACTTGCCGCCGCCCACCGGGCCGAGCAAGTAGAGAATCTGCTTCTTTTCTTCCAGCCCCTGCGCGGCATGGCGGAAGTACGACACCACCTGCTCGATGGAGTCTTCCATGCCGTAGAACTCGGCAAACGCAGGGTAGATCTTGATCACCTTGTTGGCGAACAAGCGCGAGAGGCGGGGGTCGTTGCGGGTGTCGACCGACTGCGGCTCGCCGATCGCCCTGAGCATGCGTTCGGCGGCCGTGGCGTACGCAATCGGGTTGCGCTTGCACTCGGCGAGGTACTCCTCGAGCGAGAGCTCTTCCTCACGGGTGCGCTCGAAACGCGCGGCGAAATGGCTGATCACATCCATGCTGACCTCCAGGACATCTGAGTGGCAGCGATCGAGGGGCCACCTCGGTCACCACCTTGGGAAGTTCTGATGAAGTCCTGACGAAACGGCTCGTCGTGGGCTCCATCAGAGCTTTCCTAGCGGATCAGCGTACTGCGTCATTCAAGCTTCGCTCATTGCGGCAGACCCGAAGGGCGGAGATGCGGGAGAGAAGCCCGTCAGTTCATTCCCTCTGACCTGCTGCAAGGATCTCAGCAAGACCCATGCCTTCACGATACTCCAGATGGGCATCCCTGTGCCACACCCGTGCGATAGGGAGGTCAGGCACTGTGAGAAAGTTCCACCGGACAAACGCCGTCATCGCCGCCGACGGCACGTGCGTTGGCCGATGTCGACGCGCAGAACTCAGCGCGTCGAAAGGCCGAGCCGGTCGAGCAAGCCGTTGAGTTCGTCGAGCGAGCCGAAGGCGATGGCGACCTCGCCTTGCTCGCCGCGCTTGGTTCGTTTCTTCACCCGAATTTCCACCGCCGCGGTCAGTGCGTCGGACAGCTCCTGCTCGATGCGCAGCAGCTCGCGCGGCTTGGCCGCCTTGACGCGCAGCAGCGACTGCTGGCGCGTCGACGTCGCCTTCGCCACCAGCTTCTCGGCCTCGCGCACGCTGAGCTTCTTGGCGACCACCTCGCCGGCGCAGAGGATCTGCTGTGCACCATCGAGCGGCAACAATGCACGCGCGTGGCCCATGTCGATGTCGCCGTCCATCAGCATCTGCTGCACCGGCTCGGACAGGTTCAGCAGGCGCAGCAGGTTGCTCGCGGCGCTGCGCGAACGGCCGACGGCCTGTGCCGCCTGTTCGTGGGTGAGCTTGAACTCACTCACCAGGCGCTGGATGCCATGCGCCTCTTCGAGCGGGTTGAGGTCTTCGCGCTGGATGTTTTCGATCAGCGCCATCGCCAAGGCCGCTTCGTCGGGCACGTCCTTGACCAGCACCGGCACCTCGTCGAGCCCGGCGATCCTGGCGGCACGAACGCGGCGTTCGCCGGCGATGATCTCGTAGCCGTTGCCGCCGATCGGGCGCACCAGCACCGGCTGCATGATGCCCTGCGCCTTGATGCTTTCGGCCAGCTCGAACAGCGAGCTTTCATCCATGCGCGTGCGCGGCTGGTACTTGCCGGGCTGCAGGCGCGACAGCTTGAGCGCCGTCGGCGCCGCGTCGGCGAGCGCGCCGGCAGCGTCGCCGGGTTCCTTGACGCGCGGGCCGAGCAGCGCTTCAAGGCCGAGGCCGAGCCCCTTGGGTTTCTTGGTGACCATCGCCGGATTGTCCCCGATCAGTCCGCGCGGCCGATCAGCTGCTGCAGCCAGGCGTGGCCTTCGGGCCAGTCCCCGAGGCCGGCATCCCCGTTGATGTGGCCGCGCGCACCGACCGCGACGACCTCGCTGCCCCAGTCGGCGGCCATCTGCAGCGCGCGCGCCGGGTGGCAATACGGATCATCGCTGCTCACCACCACCCGGCTCGCAAACGGCAGGCGCTCGCGCACGATCGGACGCCAGTTGAAGAGCTGCGGCGGCATGTCGTCGCGCTCGGTATCGGGCGGCGCGACGAGCAGCGCGGCGGCCACGCGCGCCGTGTGGCGCGAATGGGCCGCCCAGGCGGCCACCAGCTGGCAGCCCAAGCTGTGTGCGACCACAACCGCCGGCGCGGCCGATTGCAGCAGCACGTCGTCGAGGCGCGCCATCCAGTCACCACGCCGCGGCCAAAGCCAGTCGTCCTGCTCGACACGCCGGTGGCCATGCAGCGCCTCCCAGCGGCTTTGCCAGTGCGAGGGAGCCGAGTCCTGCCAGCCGGGTAGCAACAGGACGCGCGGGGAAGACACGGCGGCGGCAGCGGTCATCGGGCTGGCTTATCCTTCGGGGCTGGGTTCACAGGACACTGAAATGAAGCATCGCGTATTCGTCGACGGCCAGGAAGGCACCACCGGACTGCGCATCCACGAGTATCTCGCGCAGCGCGGCGATATCGAGGTGTTGCGCATCGACGCCGAGCGCCGCAAGGACGCTGCCGAGCGTGCGCGCCTGCTCAACGCCGCCGACGTCGCGTTCCTCTGCCTGCCCGACGCAGCGGCGCGCGAGGCGGCCGCTTGGGTCACGAACCCGAACACCTGCCTGATCGATGCCAGTACCGCGCACCGCACCGCGCCGGGCTGGGTGTTCGGCCTGCCCGAGCTCGCGCCCGACCAGCGCGAGCGCATCCGCGCGGCCAAGCGCGTCGCCAACCCGGGTTGCCACGCGAGCGCCTTCATCCTGCTGCTGCGCCCGTTGGTCGACGCCGGGCTGGTGCCCGCGACGTTGCCGATTTGCGCGACCTCGATCACCGGGTACTCGGGTGGCGGCAAGAAAATGATCGAACAGTACGAGGCCGGAGGCGACGCGCGCCTGGCCGCACCGCGCCCCTACGCGCTGACGCTGTCGCACAAGCACCTTCCCGAAATGACGTCACACAGCGGCTTGGCGGTGAAGCCGGTATTCCAACCAATTGTCGGCAACTTCTACAAGGGCTTGTCGGTGAGCGTGCCGCTGCATTTGTCGCAGCTGCGCCCGGGCACCACCGCCGAGCAGGTGCACGCTGCGTTTGCGCAACGCTACGCCGGCGAGCGCTTCATCCGCGTGATGCCGCTGCGCGACGCGGCCACGTTGGAGCACGGTTTCTTCGACGTGCAGGCCTGCAACGACACCAACCGGGTCGACATCTTCGTTTTCGCGAGCGACACCCAGGCGATGCTGATGGCGCGCATGGACAACCTCGGCAAGGGGGCGAGCGGCGCCGCGGTGCAGGCGATGAATGTGCACTTGGGCATCGACGAAGGCCTCGGGCTCTGAGGCTCGCACGGGCTCTCGAGGACGCCGGGCCGCTCCCAAGTTTCCTTGACCCCCTCGGGGGGGCCTGACGCGAAGCGGCAGGTTTGGGGGCGCTCAAGCGAGCGATACGTCGAGCGTGCGGTAGTGGTAGGCGTAGCCGTCACGAAAACCGAGCCGGTGGTACACCGCGCGCGCCGGTTGATTGTCACCTTCGACTTGCAGATACGCGCGCCGTGCGCCGCGTGAGATCGCCTGTGCCAGCAGGTGCTGGCACAGGCGACTTGCCAGACCCTTGTCGCGCTCGGCCGGCGCGGTGAAGACGTCGTACAAGCCGACCAGGTCCGCCTCGAGCGCGAACTGGCCGGCGGCCACCACCTCGCCGTCGCGCTTGAGCACATAGGCCGAGAACGGCACCGGGGCATTGCCAAGCCGCTGTCCGTGGGCCTGGCGCTGCGCCAGCGGCGAGCCGCGCAGCGCGCCGATGGTCTGCGCGAACGCCTCGTGGCCAATCCACTGCAGACTCAGCCCGTCATTCCAGGCCGGCGGTTCGCCCCCGGGCAACTCGGCCAGCACCATCACCCGCGTGTCATCGAAACGCTGCAGGCCCAGGCCCGCGAGTGTGGCGTCGAGCTCGCGCGGCTCGCTGAACGGCGTGATGCGAACGATCATCGGCAGCTGCGCTTCGGCAAACACCTGCTCGCACAGCGCCAGCTTCTGCCGGATCGGCAAGCGGCCGGCGGCCACCGCATTGACGCAGCGCGCCCGCTTGGCCTTGCCGGCCGAAAACCGGACCAGCCAGCCATCGATCAGCCGCTGCTGCGGCGGTGCGCTCGCGTTCAAGCCCGCGTCTTCGATACGGGCCAGCAGCAAGGGGTCGAACGCCGGATTCACATCGACCCGATGCGTTGCACCATCTCGTGGGCGAACTCGACGAAGGCCTGCGCGCCCTTCGCATTCGCATCGAACACCACGCCGGGCAGGCCGTAGCTCGGCGCTTCGGCCAGGCGCACGTTGCGCGGAATGACGGTGTTGAAAACCTTGTCGCCGAAGTGTGCCTTCAACTGCTCGCTGACCTGCTGCTGCAGGGTGATGCGCGGGTCGTACATCACGCGCAGCAGGCCGATGATCTGCAGGTCCGGGTTCAGGTTGGCGTGCACCTGCTTGATGGTGTTGACCAGGTCGCTCAAGCCCTCGAGCGCGAAGTACTCGCACTGCATCGGCACGATGACGCCGTGCGCGCTGCACAGGCCGTTCAGCGTCAACAGGCTCAGGCTGGGCGGACAGTCGATGAGGACGAAATCGTAGTCGCCGTTGATTGCCCCGAGCGCGCCCTTCAGGCGCTTGTCGCGTCGCTCCAAATCGACCAGCTCGACCTCGGCGCCCGCCAGCTCGCGGTTGGCGCCCAGAACATCGTAGCCGGCCTTGTCGCTGCGCTGGCGGGCTTCGGCGATGCTCGCGCTTTCGAGCAGCACGTCGTAGATGCTCAGTTGCAGCGCGCGCTTGTCGACGCCCGAACCCATCGTTGCATTGCCCTGCGGGTCGAGGTCGACGACCAGCACGCGCTGGCCGATGCGGGCCAGGCCCGCCGCCAGATTGACGGTCGTCGTGGTCTTGCCAACGCCGCCCTTTTGGTTGGCAATGCAGAATATTCGGGCCATGGAAGTTCAGCTCGTCAGGTGGGGCGTTCGCACGCCAATTGGGGGCTCGGCGCGGCGTAGGGCGAAGCGCCACGGATTGTCCAGCCTCTTCGGCGCGCATGAAAGGCAGGCGCGCGCGGTGTGGGCAGCACGCAACCTCGGGTGGCTCAGGCTCAGTCCTTCGACAGGCTCAGGATAGCCGGGCGCCTTCGACAAGCTCAGTCGCGGATCAGCCGCACCCCGAATCCGACGAGGAACAGGCCGGCAAGCCGCTCCAGCCAACGAACCAAGCGACGGTGAGCTCTCACTTTCACCGCCACGGCCCCGGCAAAAGCGCACAGGCTCAGGCAGTAGCCCGCGGTGATCAGCGCAATGGTTGCGGCCATCGCGCCGAAGGTCACGGCGCCGCGGTGCGCTGCCGTGTCGATGAACAGAGGGAAAAAGGCCATGTAGAAGACGATCGCCTTCGGATTGAGCAAGGTGATCAGGAAAGCCTGTCGCGCATAGTGCCGCGGCTCGATCCGAACCGGCGACGCAACAGCCCCTGTCTTGGCGATCAACAGCCTGAACCCCATCCAGGCGAGGTAGGCTGCGCCGCCGTATTGCACCAGCCGGAAGGCGAGCGGATGGGCGGCCAGCAGCGCGGCGACACCGCCGACCGCCAGCCACAACAGAACCTGGTCGCCGGCGATCACGCCGAAGGTCGCCGCCGCACCCGCCCGAAAGCCGCCCTTTCCGGTCGACGTGAGCAGGGCGAACGTGCCCGGTCCCGGCAGCGCGAGAAACAGAACGATGGCAGCGCAGAACGCGCCGTAGTCAGAAATTCCGAGCATTCCCTTGGTCCTTTCGGGAACAGTCCATCAGGTCTTCGGCCGCATCCAGACCAGGCAGCGCTCGGCGGCCAGACCCGGGACCGCCAGCGGTTCCACGTGAAACACCTCCACATCCGCAGGCAGCATGGCGAGTTCATCGTCGGGCCGCTTGCCCTTCATCGCCATCCACACACCCGCCGGAGCAAGCAGGCGGCGGGTCAGACGAACGAAGTCGGCCAGCGACGAAAAGGCGCGCGAGGTGACGATATCGAATGGCGACGCGACCAGTGTCTCGACCCGCGCATGCTCGGCGCGCAAGTTCGGCAGCCGCAGCTCGGCGGCCACCTGGCGGACGAAGGCTGCCTTCTTGCCGACCGTGTCGACGCAGACGACCGGCCAGTCCTCGCAGGTCACCGCGATCACCACGCCAGGAAGCCCCCCGCCGCTGCCCACGTCGAGCACGCGCCGGGACGCGCCGCGGGCCGCGTGTCGCAACGGCGGGATGACGGCAAGGCAATCGAACAGGTGCTGCACCAGCATCTCGTCAGGGTCACGAACTGCTGTCAGGTTGTAGGTCGCGTTCCAGCGTTGCAGCAAGTCCAGGTAGCCGAGCAGACGATCGACCCGGGCTGGGGCGAGATCGAGCGCCAGTTGCTCGGCGGCCTGCTGCAGCCGGTCGCGCTGCGGGTCGGCGGCTTCATTCATGGGGCCAAGCCCCAGCCAGGGACGGAATGTTCGCCGGCCTCGGCGTCGTCGGCCGCGACCCCCGCGGCACCTGGCTCAAGCCGCCGCATCGGTCACGCGCTCATTGGCGGCAAAGCCCTGGAAGCGCCCCTTCTTGAGGTGGACCAGCAGCAGCGAGATGGCCGCCGGCGTGATGCCGGAGATGCGCGACGCCTGGCCCAGGGTTTCGGGGCGCTGCGCGCTCAGCTTCTGCCGCACCTCGAAGCTCAGCGCGGTGATCGCGCCATAGTCCAGGTCGGCGGGCAGGCGCAGGTTCTCGTAGTGGGCAGCGCGCTCGACCTCGTCGTTCTGCTTGTCGATGTAGCCGGCGTACTTGATGCTGATCTCGGTCTGCTCGATCACCAGGTCGGCAAGCCGCGGGCCGAGTTCGGCGCGCAGCGCCTCGCGCGACACGGCGGCTTCGGGGCAGGCCACGGCGGCCAACTCGGCCACCGCGTCGAAGCCCAGGCCGGGACGGCGCAGCAGGTCCGCGAGCCGGTACTCGTGGTCGATCGCCTTGCCGAGCAGCCGTTCGGCGTCGGCGTCCGGCAAGGTGCCCGGATGCACCCAGGTCGAGCGCAGCCGCTCGGTTTCACGTGAAACAGCATCGCGCTTGCGCGAAAAGGCCACCCAGCGCGCGTCGTCGACGAGGCCCAGGTCGCGGCCGATTTCGGTCAGTCGCAGGTCGGCGTTGTCCTCGCGCAATTGCAGCCGGTACTCCGCCCGGCTGGTGAACATGCGATAGGGTTCGCTGACGCCCTTGGTGATCAGGTCGTCGACCAGCACGCCGAGGTAGGCTTGGTCGCGGCGCGGCACCCAGGCGTCGCGCCCGCGCACCGCCAGCGCCGCATTCAAGCCGGCGAACAGCCCCTGCGCGGCCGCCTCTTCGTAGCCGGTCGTGCCGTTGATCTGGCCGGCGAAGAACAGGCCGGCAATCGCCTTGGTCTCGAAACTGGCCTTCAGCGCCCGCGGATCGAAGTAGTCGTACTCGATCGCGTAACCCGGGCGCAGGATGTGCGCGTTCTCCAGCCCGCGCATCGAGTGCACCGCGGCGAGCTGCACATCGAAGGGCAGCGAAGTCGAGATGCCGTTGGGGTAGACCTCGTGGGTGGTCAGGCTCTCGGGCTCGAGGAAGATCTGGTGCGAGCTCTTGTCAGCAAAGCGGTTGACCTTGTCCTCGATGCTCGGGCAGTAGCGCGGCCCGACCCCTTCGATGACGCCGGTGAACATCGGGCTGCGGTCGAAGCCCGAGCGGATGATCGCGTGGGTGCGCTCATTGGTGTGGGTGATCCAGCACGGCAGCTGGCGCGGATGCTGCGACGCGTCGCCGAGAAAGCTGAACACCGGCACCGGGTCCGCGTCCCCGGGCTGCTCCTGCAGGACGCTGAAGTCGATGCTGCGGCCATCGAGGCGCGGCGGGGTGCCGGTCTTCAGTCGACCTTGCGGCAGCTTCAGTTCCTTCAGGCGCGCTGACAGGGTCATCGCCGGCGGGTCACCGGCGCGTCCGGCGGCATGGCTTTGCAAGCCAACGTGGACCTTGCCATCAAGAAAGGTCCCGGCCGTCAAGACCACCGCTCGACCGTCGAAGCGAATGCCCACTTGCGTGACAACACCTGTCACACGGTCGCCCTCGACAATCAGGTCGTCGCATGCGCCCTGGAACAGCCAGAGGCTGGGCTGGTTTTCCAGGCGTCGGCGGATCGCCGCGCGGTACAGCACGCGGTCGGCCTGGGCACGGGTGGCACGTACCGCCGGACCCTTGGAGCCGTTGAGGATGCGGAACTGGATGCCCGCTTCGTCGGTCGCGGCGGCCATCGCGCCGCCCAGCGCATCGATTTCCTTGACCAGGTGTCCCTTGCCGATGCCGCCGATCGACGGGTTGCAGCTCATCTGGCCCAGGGTTTCGATGTTGTGGGTGAGCAGCAGCGTGGCGCAGCCCACGCGTGCCGAAGCCAGCGCGGCTTCGGTGCCGGCATGGCCGCCACCGACGACGATCACCTCGAACTGTTTCGGAAACAACATCGCGTTGCCTATTTTTTGAGCAATCAAGAATTGTAGGGAGCTGCACGCGATAAGTCACCCGCCGGGGTCTTGTGCGGAGCGCTGCAGAAGCCCGGTGGCCAGCCGATATGCTCGGGCATGAACTGTCGAAGCGGCTGCGGCGCCTGCTGCATCGCGCCCTCCATCTCGAGCCCGATTCCGGGCATGCCGATGATCAATGGCATCAGCAAGCCCGCGGGCGTGCGCTGCGTGCAGCTCACGGCCGACCACCGCTGCGCGATCTTCGGCCGACCGGAGCGGCCCGCCGTCTGCGCGTCGCTGATGCCCACCCCGGACATGTGCGGCGACAGTCGCGAACAAGCCTTGCGCTGGCTCGGCGTGCTCGAACGCGACACCGAACCGCGCGCCACCGACGCCGACTGAGCCTGAATCCCCGATCGCCCTGACCCTTCGACAAGCTCAGGACCAAAGGCAGGTCGAAGGGAGGCGCCCGGTCATCCTGAGCCCGTCGAAGGGCTGAGCCGCCGGAGCGAAGCGCCTATGAAATTGCACAGCGCAAGTGGCGCAGACTCGCGCCTGCACTGCACAACTGCGCAGGTGCTTCGTTCCGGCGCGAGCTGCCCCTTTCGAGCGCTGGCCGCGCCGCTTGCGGCAACTACGCACGACGCTCGCGGACGGCCTGCATAGACTGGCTCCGAACCCGTTCCGGAGCCCACGATGATGCACCCCCTCACCCGCCGCCGCTTGCTGCACGCCGCTGTCGCCAGCGGCGCGAGCCTCGGCTTCCCGGCCGCGACCCGGGCCCAGGCCTGGCCAAGCAAACCGATTCGCCTGGTCGTGCCCTTCGCGCCCGGCGGCAGCTCGGAGATCGTCGCCCGCTCGACCGCTGTCGAGCTCGGCAAGACGCTCGGCCAGACCGTTTATGTCGAGAACAAGCCGGGCGGCGGCGGCAACATCGCGATGGCCGAAGTCGCCCACGCCGACGACCAGCACACGCTGATCCTCGGCCACATCGGCACGCTGGCGGTGAATCCGTACATGTTCGACAAGCTGCCCTATGACCCGAACAAGGACTTCAAGCCGATCACGCTGCTGGCCAAGGTGCCGAGCCTGTATGTGGTCCACCCCGACCTGCCGGTGAGGAACCTGAAGGAGTTCGTCGCCCTGGCCCGCAGCAAGCCGGGCAAGCTGAACTACGGCTCGGCCGGCAACGGCAGCGCCGGCCACCTCGCGTTCGAGTACTTGAAGGCCGCCGCCGACATCTTCGTCCTGCATGTGCCCTACCGCGGCACCGGGCCGCAGCTCACCGACTTGCTGTCGGGCCGACTCGACGCGGCATCGGTCGGCGCGCCGGCCATCCTGCAGTTCATCAAGGCCGGCAAGCTGCGTTGCATCGCGACCGGCTCGAAAGGCCGCCTGCCGTTGCTGCCCGAGGTGCCCACCGTCGCCGAGCAGGGCTACCCGGGCTTCGAGATGACGCAGTGGTATGGGCTGCTCGCGCCGGCAAACCTGGCCGCGCCGAATGCCGACAAGCTCGCCGTCGAGGCGGCGAAGGCGATCCAGTCGAAGGATGCACGCGAGCGCCTTGCCGGCGACGCTGCCGAAGCGGTCGGCAACACGCCGGCGCAGTTCGCCCAGTTCATCGCCCAGGAACAAGTGCGCTGGAAGGCGGTCGTCACGCGGGCGAAGATCAAGCCCGACTGAAATGAACCACCCCCGAAGCGCCTTCGGCGCTCCCCCTCAAGGGGGCGACACCAGCGGACCGGCGGAGCCGGATCCGCGGTGTCCGCTTGGCTGCGGCTGGTTCATGCGCCGCGGGTCGCGCGCAGCGCGGTGGAGCAACTGAGATGACAGCCCCTGGGCGCCTTCGGCACCGTCCTCCAAGGGGAGCTCAGGCGGCTTGGGGCGGCCCGGCGCTCGCCTGAGATGAGATCGCGCGCGAGCTGCGCACGCCGGCTCACGGCTTGGCGTAGGCGGCGGCC
>DASXQQ010000108.1:0-14204 GCA_036507085.1 Piscinibacter sp.
CGCCGGGCCGGAACCCGGCGCGGTATCCCAAGTAGAGGTTCTTGCAAACAGTCAATCCAGCTTCGGCAATCCGCATTGCGGCGACGGGTCCGGAAGCTCGACACAGCGTTGATAGGCCTCGGCCTTGATCGCGCCAGTCACCGTGCGGTAGGGCGCGAAGCATTCCTGGCTTTCGCGGTAGCGCCTCAGCCGCGCGGCGCAGTCGCTGGCGATGATGGCGTTGGACGGCGGCGTGACTCTGCTCGCCGAGTTCTTGTAGCGATCCGGAACGGAATCCGAATATTGCGTTCGGCCCTGAGCATCGACCCACCGATAGATGTCGGCGGCCAACACAGGGCACGACAGGCTGGACAGGACAAGCAGCACGGCAGCTGTTTTCATGGACTGACCTCCATGTGTACCCGCTGTAGCAATCGGCGTGCCCACGATCACAACCTCAGCGCACCGGCATACCCGGTCATCTCCAGATAGCCGCGGCCGACGCGCTGGCCGCGTTCGTCGAGCAACTCGCTCAAGCCCTCCCAGTAGATCGAACCGGTGCTGGCGCGGCTGTCGAGCTCCTGGTTGTCGAGCAGCGCCTTCACCCGGAAGCGGCCGGCCGGAGTCGCAAGCGTCCACTCCACCGGGTAGGCCGCGCGCGAGCCGGGGCTGGTCCAGATGCGGCCGGGCGTGAATGTCACCGCGCCGGGTTCGAAGCTCTTGACCGCTTGACCCGGCGCGCGAAAGCTGCCGCCGGCCCACAGCGCCGACCCGTCGGCGCGGCGCAAGCGAAACGCCGTCAGCGCGCCACCGTCGGCGAGGTTCATCCCCACCCAGTCCCAGCCCACCGCCTGCGGGTCGAGCAGCGTGTCGCTCCATTCGTGGTCGAGCCAGGCGGTGCCGCGCACCGCGCTCGAGCGGCCGTCGAGCACCAGCGTGCCGTCAACCGCGAGCTGCGGCTCGCTGTAGTAGTGGCTTGCCTGCCCAGGCCGCGGCCCCTTGCGCGAATAGCCGGCGTCGCCTTGCAGCAGCAGCGGCTGCGTCGCGGCGAGCGCGAGATCGAACGCGAAGCCGGCGCTGTCGCTGCTCGCCTGCGCCCGGTAGCGGCTTTGTGACGCGGGCCCGTCGCGCTGCAGGCGCCAGTCGCGCAAGGACACCGCGGTGTCGCCCTGCGCCGCCTGCGCGATGCCGAAGCCCGCGCGCGCGATGCGCTGGTCGTGGCGCAGCCGGCCTTGCGTCATGTCGGTCAGCGCCGCATGCGCGAACACGAGCTGGCTCGCCGCGAAGCGGCTCGGGTGGTCTGCCGGCACCTCGCTGCGCGAACGGAAGAAGGTGATCTGGAAACCGTGCGCCACGCCGGTGGCGGCCAGCGTGCCGGTCACGTACCACCATTCGGTGCGCGTGTCGGGGTGGGCGCCGAAGTCGGCAGGGAAGCGCAGCGGCCGCGGGTGCACGCCCTCGGCGATCGCTTGCGCGAGCGCGGGCCGGCACGCCGCGCCACTGGCCGCGAACGTGAGCCAGTGGCGGCGCGTGATGCCGGTGGCGTGGTCGGGCATCGTCCTTCGACAGGCTCAGGATGATCGGGACCTTCGACGGGCTCAGGCGGCGCTCGCCGCATCGAGCGCGCCCACTGCGTCGGCATCGAGCGTGAGGTGTGCCGCCGCGAGCAACTCATCGAGTTGTGCGATCGAGGTGGCGCTGGCGATCGGCGCGCTGACGGTCGGCTGTGCCATCAGCCAGGCCAGCGCGACGGCCGCCGGCGTGCTGTGCAGGCGCTGCGCGACGGCGTCGAGCGCATCGAGGATTCGCAGGCCGCGCGCATCGAGGTACTGCTTCACGCGAGCGCCGCGGGCGTGCCCCGCGGTGTCTTCGAGCCGCCGGTACTTGCCGCTGAGGAAGCCGCTCGCCAGTGCGTAGTAGTTCGCCACGCCCAGCCCGTGCCGCGCGCACACCGGCCCGAGCGTGCTCTCGTAGGGCTCGCGGTCGATGAGGTTGTACTGCGGCTGCAGGCACTCGAAGCGCGCGAGGCTGTCGCGCGCGCTGATGATCAGCGCCTGCTCCAGCCGTTCGGCGCTGAAGTTCGACGCGCCGATCGCGCGCACCTTGCCCGCCTTCACCAGACCGTCGAACGCCGCCAGCGATTCGTCCAGCGGCGTGCCGGGGTCGTCGACGTGCGCGTAGTACAGATCGATGCGATCGGTCTGCAGGCGGCGCAGCGAATCGTCGACGCCGCGCTCGATCGTCGCGCGCTTCAGGCCCGCGCCCAAGCCCGGCATCTGCATGCCGACCTTGCTGGCGATCACCACGCGATCGCGCTGGCCCGATCGCTGCAGCCAGCGACCGATCACGCTTTCCGATTCGCCACCCAGGTGTCCCGGCACCCAGGTCGAATAGACGTTGGCGGTGTCGATGAAGTTGAAGCCGGCGCCGACGAAGCGGTCGAGCAGGGCATGCGAGGTCGCCTCGTCGGCCGTCCAGCCGAACACATTGCCGCCGAAGCACAACGGTGCAACCTGCAGGCCCGAGCGGCCGAGGGGGCGCAGCGGCAGGGCCATCACAGCCTCGCGAGGTCCGGCCCCGCCTTCGGCCCCAGCCACGCGCGCTCGTAGGCACGGCGCGCCGCCTTCTCGGCCTTGGCGTCGCCCTTTTTGTGCTCGACCTCGATCAGCCCGGCGAGCGCCCAGGCGTTGTTGCGCACGCGGGCGAGCGAATCGCGGAATGCCTTCTCCGCCGCGTCCAGCTGCCCTTGACGCAGGCGCACCGATGCGAGCGACTGGCGCACCGGGTAGTACCAGTAGGGCGGCTCGGTGTAGGGGAGGGTGTCCTCGACCGCGATCGCGCTCTCGTAGGCCTTGGCGGCGCCGTCGAGGTCGCCCTTCGCGTCGGCGAGCCGGCCGCTGGCGACGAGCCGCGCGGACTGCACGATCTCCTTTGCGGGAATGCCCCAGGCCTCGAAGGCTTTGAAATCCGTCGTGGTCTCGATCTTCGCCAGCGTGTCGATCTCCTTCTGCGCCGCCGCAGCGTCCTTGCGCGCGGCGTGCGCGACGGCGAGCGCATAGTGGTACATCGCGTTCACCAGCACCAGGTCTTCGGACGGCGCGGGCAGCTGCAACACCGCCGCCGGCTCGCTGAAGCGCACATGGGCCGCGTACGGCGCGGCCTTGATCGGCTGCAGGATCGCGAACTGCTTGACCAGCTCGCCTGGAACCGATGCATCGAGCTTGCCGGCGGCATCGAGCGCCGTCTTGCCGTCGCCGCCCATCTGTGCCGACACCATCACGAAGTGGATGTTGTGCGGGTAGTAGGCCGCCTTGTACAGCGGGTCGGACGGCGAGGTCTTGAAATAGCGTTCGTCGACCTCGACCGCGCGCTGGTTGATCGCCAGCGACTCACGGTACATGCCGACGCGGTAGTAGATGTGCGCCGGCATGTGCACCAGGTGGCCGGCGCCGGGCACCAGCGCGGCCAGGCGGCGGGCGTACGGCAGTGCCTTCTCCGGCCGGGTCGACGCTTCCATCGCGTGGATGTAGAGGTGGATCGCGCCGGGGTGGGCGCCGTTGCGCTTCAGCACGGTCTCGAGCGCGCCGACGATGTCCTCGCCGCGTCCCTTGGGCCTGGTGCCGCCGGCTTCCCAGTAGTCCCAAGGCTGGGTGTCCATCGCGGCCTCGGCGACGAGACTCAGGATCGTGTCGTCGGCCGGGAAGCGCGCCGCCACCGACTTCATCGCGTCGGCATAGGCCGCGTCGAGCGCGGGTCGCTCGGCCTTCGGGTCGGCCGAATAGCGCTTGTCCAACGCCTCGATCAGCGCGCGCTCCCGCTCGGTGAGGGCGCCGCCCTTCAGCGCCACCGCCTTCGCCAGCGCGGCCAGCGCCGGCGCGTTGGCCTCCGGCATCATCGGCACGTTGATGTTCGGCCCGAGCACCAGCGCCTCGCCCCAGAAGCACATCGCGCAAGTGGGGTCGAGTTTCTGCGCGGCCTGGAAGGCCCGCAGTGCCTCGGCGTGGTTGAAGGCGAAGGCGAGCCGCAGGCCCTGGTCGAAGTAGGCCTGGGCCTTCGCGTTCTGGGTGCTCACCTTGAACACGAGCGGGCCGAGGTCGCGGTACAGCGGCACGTCGATGTCGGGGGCTTTGGCGCGCGCGCCCAGCAGCTTGGCCTTGTCGGCCTTGGCGAGCAGCAGCGCCTTGAATGCAGCGCTCTGGCCGCCGAGCGCCGGCCCGCAGACGCCGCCCGGTTCGCTGAGCAAGGGATCGTAGGCCTCGTCGGTGGTGCGGCCGGCGACGAGCGGGCCGAAGGACAGGACGCCGCATGCGAGCAGCGTGCCGGCAACGCGACGAAGCGGGAACGTTCGACGTGGCTTCATGCGGCCTCCTGTCGAGGAAAAGATTCCTGCCACCCGTGGTAAGCCGTCCTTCGGACGGCATGCTTTAACGCACAGCTCCCCCGCGCCCCCTCCGGGAGGGGGCTCCAGCATGTTCGACGGCTCTCCCCAGCCCCTCTCCGCGAGAGGGGCTCCAGTTTGTTTGACGAGCTGGCCTTCGCGAAGTGGGTGACGGCGAAGGCGCTGTGCGACACGCGAGGTGTTGCCGGCCGCAAGGCCGGTTCGTCATTCATGCTGGAGCCCTCCTCGCGGAGGAGGGCTGGGTGGTGTTGTCGAACATGCTGGAGCCCCCTCGCGGAGGGGGCGCGGGGGAGCTGTGTGGTAAGTCGTGCCGTGGTAAGTCGTGCCGTCCTTCGGACGGCCTCAGCGCAGATCAGGGCCACACTCGCTTTTCCTTCTCAATCGCGTCGGATGACGCATCCTGACACTCGGTGTCGTGCGCCGCAAGCCCTACCAATCCTCCTTCACCGTCAGCGCCATTTGCCGGCTCGCCGCACTGCGCGCGGCGAGCCAGGCGGTCAGCGTGCCGGCCGCTATTACCGCGGCGCACAGTGCGGCGAGCCGTCCCCAGGGCAGCAGCAGGTCCATCGTCCAGTGAAAGCTCTGCGGGTTGACCACCTCGACCAGGACCACGCTGACCGCAATGCCGAGCAGCAGCCCGAGCAGCGCGCCGGCGGCCGTCCACACCGCGCCTTCGGCAGCGACCACGGTCAGCACCTGGCGGCGCGTCAGGCCCAGGTGCGCGAGCAGGCCGAACTCCTTGCGCCGCGCCAGCACCTGCGCCGAGAAGCTTGCCGCGATGCCGAACATCCCGATCGCGATCGCCACCGCCTGCAGCCAGTAGGTGACGGCGAAGCTGCGGTCGAAGATGCGCAGCGAGGTCGCGCGGATCTCGCCCGGCGCGGCGAACTCGAGCAGAGAGCCGTCCAGCCCCTGCGTGTCGGCGAGCCGGCGGATCGCCTGCTGCACCGACGCGGGGTTGGTGCCGGCCTGCAGCCACAGTGCCAAGTCGTTGATGCGCTCGTCGCCGGCGAGCCGCCGGTAGTCCTGCGCGTGCAGCACAACCGCGCCGTGCTGGCGCGCGTAGTCGCGCCAGACGCCACGCACGAACACCGGCACCCGCGTGCCGTTCGGCAGCGGCAGGCTAAAGCGCGTGCCGGGCGCGGCGCCGTACAGGCTCACCATCGCTTCGCTGACGTAGGCCGCCGTCTCGCCCGGTGGCGCGTCGACCAGCTCGCCGACCAGCGGCAAGGCGTGCGCCGGGTCGGGGAGCATCCGGGCGAGCAGCGCGACCGCCGGGCGCTTCGGATCGAGCACGATCTGCGAGACGCGCTGCGTTTCGACCCGCAGCACGCCCGGTACCCGGGCGATGCGCTCGACCAGCGCCGGCGGCAGGCTGACCACGTCGCCGGCGGCCGTGCTCGCAGCCGCGCGCGCGTACAGGTCGGCCGGCAGAATGACATCGAGCCAGCGCGTGACCGAGTCGCGAAAGCTGGCGACCATCACCGTCAGCGCGACCGCGAGGCTCAGGCTCGCGACCACGCCGGCCACCGCGATGGTCGCGCTGTGGCGCTGCTGGCGTGCGCGCTCGACCGCGAGCAGCGCGAGCGGGTGCGTCGGCGGCGCCACCATTTTCAGCAGCAGGCCGACACCGACTGGCACGCAGGCGATGCCGCCGAGCAGCAGACAAGCCACCGACGCATACGCGGCCAGCGGCACCTCGGCCACCGGCGGCAGCAGGGCCAGCAACACGCTGCCGGCGAGCAGCAGCGGCCCGAGCCAGGCGCCGCCGCCGTGCTCGTCGATTGCGCCGAGCCCTTTCAAGGCCTGCGCGGGCGCGAGCCGCTGGGCGCTGCGCGCCGGCAGCCAGCCGCCGACGACGGCCGCGGCGACGCCGAGCAGTCCGTACAGCAGCGCCGGCAGCGGATGGAACTGCAACTGCGGCGCGACACCGGGGAAATACCCGCCGCCCAGATCACCGGCCAGCAAGCGCAACGCCAGCGCGGCCAGCGCGGTGCCGAGTGCGAGCCCGAGCGCAGAGCCGACGACACCGAGGATCGCCGACTCGGCCAGCACCAGCGCGAGGCGGTCACGCGCCGCCAGGCCCAGCACGCCGAGCAGCGCGAGCTGCTGCTGCCGCTTGGCCACCGACAGCGAGAGGATCGAGAACACCAGGAACGCGCCGGTGAAGAGGGCGACCAGCGCGAGCACGGTGAGGTTGACGCGGTAGGCGCGCGACACGTTGGATACGCGCTGCGCCGCCTCTTCGGGCGCGGCGGCACGAATGCCCGCCGGCAACGCGAGCTCGCGCAACACGCGCTCGCGCTCGGCGCCGGGGCGCAGCCGCACGTCGATGCGGCTCAGCCGGCCGAGCCAGGCGAAGCTCGCCTGCGCGCCGGCGATGTCCATCACCGCCAGCGGCGGCCCGCCGGCGGCCACGCTGCCGCGCAGCTGCAGCTCGGCGTGGCCGGTGCCGGTCTGCAGTCGCAGCGTGCGCGCCGCACCGAGCCGCTGCTGCGCCGGTGCATTGAGGAAGACGGCGCGCGGGTCGATGACCGCCATGCGGTCGGTGTTGTCGTCGGGGCGCGGCAAGAGGTCCGGCGCGAGCGGCGCGGCGACCAGCGCATCGATGCCGAGCACGCGCAGCGGCACGCGCTGGCCTTGCGCGTCGAGCGCATAAGTGTCGATCTCGACCACCGGGCTCGCGAGCGCGACCTGCGGGTGCGCGGCGACGCGCGCATAGTGCGCTTCGTCGAAGCCGCCGCGCTGGCCGCGCAGCTCGAAGTCGGGCTGGCCGTTGACCGAGCGCACCGCCGCACTGAACTCGCTGAGCGCCGACTGGTTGATCAGCTGCACCGAGAACGCGAGCGCCACGCCCAGGGTCACCGCGAGCAGCGCCGCGAGGTTGCGCCAGGGGTGGTAGCGCAACTCGGGCCACGACAGTTGGCGCAGCAGGGCGAGCATGGATTTATTGAGCTTTCCCAATTTCGCGACGCAAGGACCTCCGTTCGGGCTGAGCCTGTATCTCCGATCGCCCTGAGCTTGTCGAAGGGAGCCTGCGCGTACTGCGGTGAGGGCACTTCGACAGGCTCAGTCCCTTCGACAAGCTCAGGACGATCGGGCACTTCGACAAGCTCAGTCCCTTCGACAAGCTCAGGACGATCGGGCACTTCGACAAGCTCAGTGCGAACGGGTTGGGGTTTGTCTCGGAATACGGAAACATCGACAGCTCACACCTGCATGCCGCTCGCGGTGAGCGTCAGCACGCGGTCGGCACGCGCCGCGGCCATGCGCGAATGGGTGACCAGCACGCAGGCGGCGCCCTGTTCGCGCACCTGCGCCGACAGCAGGTCCATCACCCGCTCGGCAGTGGCCGGGTCGAGGTTGCCGGTCGGCTCGTCGGCGAGGATCAGCTGGGGCCGGTGCACCAGCGCGCGTGCGATCGCGACGCGCTGCAACTGGCCGCCGGACAAGGTCTGCGGCAGGCGCGGGCCGAGGCCGCTCAACCCGACGGCGCCGAGCAGCGCCTGCACGCGCGCGTCGTCGGGCCGGCGTTGCAGCAGCAGCGGCAGGCCGACGTTGTGCGCCACGCTCAAATGCGGCAGCACGTGAAAGGCCTGGAACACGAAGCCGAGGTGATCGCGGCGGAACACCGCCTGCTGCGGCTCGGGCAGGGTGGTGATCTCGGTGCCGGCGATGCGCACCGAGCCCGCGTCAACCGTGTCGAGGCCGGCGATGCAGTTCAGCAGCGTCGACTTGCCGACCCCCGACTCGCCGAGGATGGCGACGAACTCGCCCGGCGCGACGCGCAGCTCGGCGCCGGCGAACACCGGCGTGTCGCCGTAGCGCTTGGCGAGGCCGCTCACCTCAAGCAGCGCGCTCGCCATCGTCGGCCCAGGCTCGCGCGCGCTGCAGCACGCGCGCGATGGCGTCTTGCGCGTCGCACGAGATGACCTCGCGCTGCGCCATGCTGCGCAGCCAGGTCAGCTGGCGCTTGGCGAGCTGGCGGGTGGCGGCAATGCCCTTGTCGCGCAGGCCCGCGAGGTCGTTGCTTGCTAGCGCTTCCCAGGCTTGCCGGTAGCCGACGCAGCGCATCGAGGGCAGGCCGGGATACAGGTCGCCGCGTTCGCGCAAGCGCTTCACCTCGTCGACCAGGCCGGCCGCGAGCATCGCGTCGAAACGCTGGGCGATGCGCTGGTGCAGCCAGGCGCGGTCTTGCGGTTCGAGCGAAAGCAGCGTCGGCGAGTCGCCCGGTTGCTTCTCGCGATGAAACGACGACAGCGGCCGGCCGCTGACGCGCCAGACCTCGAGCGCACGCTGGATGCGCTGCGCGTCGCCCGGCGGCAGGCGAGCGGCGCTGACCGGGTCGACCCGCGCGAGTTCAGCATGCATCGCCGGCCAGCCGATGCGCGTCGCCTCGGCGTCGAGCGCGGCGCGCACGGCGGGGTCGGACGCGGGCATTGCGTCGAGCCCCTCGAACAGCGCCTTGAAGTAGAGCATCGTCCCGCCGACCAGCAGCGGCACGCGGCCGCGCGCGCGGATGTCTTCGATCAGCCGCGTCGCGTCGGCGACGAACTGCGCCGCCGAATACGCCTGCGTCGGCTCGATGATGTCGATCAGGTGGTGCGGCACCTGCGCGCGTTCTTGCGCCGACGGTTTGGCGGTGCCGATGTCCATGCCGCGATAGACCAGTGCCGAGTCGACGCTGACGATCTCCACCGGCAGCACCCGCGCGATCGCCAGCGCGGCGGCGGTCTTGCCCGACGCCGTCGGCCCCGCGAGACAGAGGCAGGCCGGGCTCATCCTAGGCGGCTTGGGCAGCAGGATGCAGCGGCGGCTCGCCGTGCCACTGCACCAGCGTCCACGCCACCGCGGCGGTGGCGGCGCTGAACGCGCCGATGCCCAGCGTCAGCGGCAGCACCGTGCCGTTCAGGTTGTGGCCGACCCACAGGCCCACCGCGAACGCCATCAGCATCATGATGAAGCCCGACAGCGCGGCGGCGGTGCCGGCCTTGTCGGGGAAGGGCCCGACCGCGCCGACCTGCCCGCAAGGTTGGTGGATGCCATGGCCGACGGCGAAGATCCATTGCGGCAGCAATATCGCCCATACCGTGTGCACGCCGGCAAGGCTCAGGCCTACCATGCCGACGCCGCCGGCGAGGGTGAACGCGCCACCCAGCCGGACCGCGCGGCGCAGCCCGCGCGACGCCAGCAGGCGGCGGCACAGCCAGGTGCCGGTGATGTAGGCCAGCGAGTTCGACGCCATGATCGCGCCGTAGCCGACCCGCGAGGTGCCCAGCACATCGATGAAGACGAAGGACGATCCGGCGAGGAACAGGAACAGCCCGCCGTAGGTCAGCGACAGCAGGGCGACCCAGGCACGAAAGCCTGGATGCGCGGCGATGCCGGCCCAGTTGCGCAGCAGCGGCGCGAGCTGGGTCGCGCGCGGATTGCGTTCGGGCACCGTCTCCTCGAAACGCCAGGCGACGAAGCCAAGCGTCGCGGCGCCGAACAGCGCCAGCACCAGCAGCGCCGCATGCCAGTCCAGCCACTGCACCAGCACGCCGCCGGCGAGCGGGCTCAGCATCGCAATCACGCCCAGGCCGGTGAGCGCACGCGACATCACGCGCGCGCCTTCGTGCGGCGGGAACAGGTCGCGCACGATCGAACGGCCGCAGGTCACCGCGGCGGCCATCGCCGCGCCCTGCAAGGCGCGCCAGGCGATCAACCATTCAATCGACGCGCTGAACGCCCCGCCGACGCTCGCCACGCTGAACAGCGCCATCCCGGCGATCAGCACCGGCCGCCGGCCGAAGCGGTCGGCCAGCGGGCCGCAGACCAGCTGCGCCAAGCCGAAGCAGATGATCAGCGCCGACAGCGTGAGCTGCGTCGCCGCCACATTCGCGTGCAGCGCGCGGCCGATCGTCGGCAGCGCGGGCAGGTACAAGTCGGTGGCGACGGGTTGGATGCCGAGCAGCAGCGTGAGCATCAGCACGATGATCACCGGGGGCATTCGCGCGCGATCGGAGGGTGTTGACAGCATCGCAAGAGCGTAGCAGGACGGCCCGAGTGTTGCGCCGACGCTGCGCGCTGTGCGAACGTTTCAAACCGTGACGCTCATGGGTATCGGGGATGGTTACGATGGCGCGTGCCGCCGGAGTCGTTGCCCGCGGCGCGACAAATTCCAATCCAACCCCTCAGAAAGGACACCACCATGACACGCAGCACCCGCTGGATGACGAGCCTTGTGGCCGCATGCCTGAGCTTCGCCGGCTTCATGCAGACCGCCCAGGCCACGCTGGTCACCACCGAACAGGTGGCGGTGAGCGAGGGCGTGCGCAGTGCCACGGCGCAGCGCGACTATGTGAACACGATGCTCTCGCGTGCCGACGTCGCCGCCGGCCTGCAAGAGCGCGGCGTCAGCGTCGACCAGGCGCGCGCTCGGGTGGCCGCGCTCACCGACGACGAAGTCGCACAGGTGGCCTACACGCTCGACACCGCCCCCGCCGGCGCGAGCGATGTGCTCGGCATCATCCTGACGATCTTCGTCGTTCTGCTGATCACCGACATCCTCGGCTTCACCAAGGTGTTCCCGTTCACGCGCTCGATCAAGTGACGCACAGCCAGCACTGATCCGACCGGCGATGCGCGCGGTCCCCACAGCGCGGCCACAGGCGTGGACCGCGCTGTTTCTTTTCCTGCTGGTCACGCTCGGCGGCTGCGCGGTGCAAACGCGCGCGCTGCGCGAGCATCCGCCGGCCGACTTGCCGCGCACGGCGGACCTCGATGCGACGCCGTTTTTCCCGCAGACCGAGTACCAGTGCGGCCCGGCGGCACTGGCCACCGCGCTCGGTGCGGCGGGCTTCGCTGCCGACCCGGCGCAGCTGGCAGAACAGGTCTTCCTGCCGGCGCGCACCGGCACCTTGCAGATCGAGATGATCGCCGGCGCGCGACGGCAGGGCGCGGTCGCCACGCGCGTGCCCGCGACGCTCGAAGCGCTGCTGCGCGAAGTGCGGGCCGGCCACCCGGTGGTGGTGCTGCAAAACCTCGGGCTGTCGTGGGTCCCGGCCTGGCACTACGCGGTGCTCGTCGGCTACGACGTCGCCGCCGGCGAGGTGCTGCTGCGCTCCGGCAGCACGCGGCGCGAGGTGTTGCCGATGCGCACCTTCGAGCACACCTGGACGCGATCGGGATCGTGGGCCTTCGTCGCGCTGCCGGCCGGGCAGTGGCCGGCGACGGCGCAGGAGAACGCCGTCGTCGAGGCGGCCGTCGGCTTCGAGCGCGCGGCGCCGCCGGCGCAAGCCGTCATCGCCTACCGCAGTGCGCTCGCGCGCTGGGGCGACAACCTGACGCTCGCGATGGGGCTGGGCAACAGCCTCCACGCGGCCGGCGACAAGCGCGCCGCGGCCGATGCGTTCCAGGCCGCGGCGCTGCGCCACCACAGCGCGCCGGCCTGGATCAACCTCGCCAGCACCCGGCTCGAACTGGGCGAGACCGAGGCCGCGCTGCAGGCCGCGCGTTCGGCGCAGGCCCTCGGCGACGCGGCCTGGCAGACCCAGGCCGACGCGGTGCTACAGCAGGCACAGGCCGCGTCAACGGCGCGGCGCTGAGCGGCGAGGCCGCGCGCGTGCGGCCTCGCGAACGTAGGGCGCGATCAGCGCCTGCGAATCGGCCGCCAGGTCCGGGTGGCGGCGCAACTGCTCGAGCAGGAAGTCGACGAAGCTGCGCACGCGCACCGGCAGGTTGCGGCGATTCGGATAGTGGATGAAGACCTGCATGCCGCGCGACAGCGACTGCGGCAGCACCACCTGCAATGCACCCGAGCGCAGCAGCGGCAGCACCAGCGGCAGGGGCGCGAGCGCCAAGCCCTGGCCGTGCGCTGCGGCGGTCACCAGCGTGGTCATGTCGCTCGCGATGAAGTTGCCTCCGACCGGCGGCGACACCGGCGTGCGTTGCGCTGTGAGCAGCCAGTTCGGCGCCGGCCCGCTGCTGCGCAGGCGCACGCGCAGGCAGTTGTGCTGCGCCAGCTCGGCGGGCGTGCGCGGCACGCCGTGCTCGGCGAAGTAGGCCGGCGAGCCGCAGACGACGAAGTCCAGCGGCGCGATCGGCCGCACGACCATGCTGCCGTCGCGCATCTTGCCGGCGCGGATGCCGACGTCATAGCCCTGCGCGATCATGTCGCTCAGTGCGTCGTCCAGGTGCAGCTCGATCTGGATCTTCGGGTAGCGGCGGCTGAACTCGGGCAGCAGCGGCAGCACATAGGTCCGACCAAACGGCGACACCGAGGTCACCCGCAGCACGCCGGCGGGCGTTCGGCTGGTGTCCTTGACCGCCGACTGTGCGCCCTCCAGTTCCTGCAACGGCCCGGTGCAGCGTTCGTAGAACAAGCGTCCTTCGTCGGTGAGGCTGAGCTTGCGGGTCGAACGCTGCAGCAGCCGCACGCCCAGTTGCTGCTCGAGCCGCTGCACGTTCTTGCTCACCGCGACCGGCGTGACGCCGAGCTCCTTCGCCGCCGCGGCGAAGCTGCCTGCGGCCACCGTCTTGACGAAACCGATGACGCCCCGAATGCCTTCCACGACCCGCCCCCGATTGCAAACCCTGGGTTTGCAGTGAATGTAGCAACACGCGGCTAATCAAGCGCGCAGCGAACACCCAGACTTCGCATCGGCAACAACGCATGGAGGCGCAGATGTTCGAAACACTGGCAGGCTTGGGTGCGCAGCAACTGGTGACCTACACCGTGGCCGCGATGGCGGTCTTTCTGGGCTTCGACCTGTGGCGGCGCTGCGCACGCGCGCTGCAGTCGCTGGGCGAGGAAGCGGGCGCCGCGCGGCGCAAGACCGCGCTGGCACTGCTGCTGTGGCTGGCGCTCGCGCTGGCGCTGACCCTGGTGCCGGCACTGCGCAGCGCCGCTGCGGCGACGCCGCTGCTGCAACCGGTGCTGAGCCTGGGCGCCATCGCGGCGCTCAGCGCGCTGAGCCTGCTGCCGTCGTTTCGGCGCGCGTTCGACAGCCTGCCGCTCGAAGAGGTGATGTCGATCAACTACTGGCGCGCCATCTTCGGCATGGGCCTGCTCGCGTTCTACACCGGTGGCGTGCTGCCGAGCGCATTCGCCCTGCCCACGGCCTTCGGCGACATGCTGGTGACTTGCGTGATGGTGCTGCAGCTGGCGGCGGCGCAACGCCGCGGCCGCGTCCCGCGGGGGCCGCTGCTGGTCTGGAACACGCTCGGCCTGCTCGACCTCGTCAACGCGCTGTTCCTGCTGGTCACGGTGCTGCGGCCCTGGGCGACGGCGCGCGGCCTCGCGGTTGGCAACTTCGCGTTAGCGGCGTTCGCGGTGCCGCTCTTCATCGCGATTCACCTGCACATCTACGCGCGCCTGCTTCGCGAAGGCGCGGCCGCGCGACGGGCGCTTTCCGTGCCGGTCGAGAACGCGGTGTGATCCCACGTCAACCCAAGGAGTATCGAATGAAGGCATCGATGAAATCGTTCGTGCTGATTCTGGCCGCCGCTTCCACCGCGGCGCTCGCCGCCGACCCGAAACCGGTGGTCGGCACCGCGACCATCGCGGTCGAGAACAAGGTGGGATCGCGCCAGGTCGTCAGCGAGCTGTGGTTCAAGACGGCGGCCGACGCCGAGGTCGAGAACTTCTCGGCCCGCCCGCCGCTGCGGCCGTTCGCCATCGCGCGCAACGCCGCGCCGCTGGCGGGCGCGGGCAAGCAGCCGCTGATCGTCGTCTCGCACGGCAACTGGGGCTCGCGGTTTTCGCAAGGCTGGCTGGCCACCGAGCTCGTCGCCGCCGGCTACCTGGTGCTCTCGACCACGCACCCGGGCACCGCCGGCGACG
>DASXQQ010000109.1:0-14022 GCA_036507085.1 Piscinibacter sp.
TATCCCTGGGACCAGGGCTTCAACTTCGGCCCGCGCAGCGGCGTGCTCGAGCGCTGCCACGAGCAGCTCGACGCGATCTTCCAGCAACATCAGCGGCCGGTGAGCCTGGTCGGCTGGAGTCTCGGTGGCATCTATGCACGCGAGGTCGCCAAGGAGATGCCCGACAAGGTGCGCTGCGTGATCACGCTGGGCACGCCATTCACCGGCCACCCGCGCGCCACGAATGCCTGGCGGGTCTACGAGTTCCTGAGCGGCAAGTCGGTGCACGACCCCGAGGTGATCGAACAGGTGCGCCACGCGCCGCCGGTGCCGACGACCTCGATCTACTCGCGCAGCGACG
Organism: Piscinibacter sp.; assembly: GCA_036507085.1. Taxonomy (GTDB): domain Bacteria; phylum Pseudomonadota; class Gammaproteobacteria; order Burkholderiales; family Burkholderiaceae_C; genus Albitalea. The sequence continues at coordinate 341 of DASXQQ010000109.1, forward strand.
GCATCGTCGCCTGGCGCTGCAGCGTCAACGAAGAAGGGCCGCTGACCGAGAACATCGAGCTGTACGCGAGCCATGTCGGCATGGGCATGAACCCGCTGGCGCTGTATGCCATCGCCGACCGCCTGGCGCAGGACCCGGCGCACTGGAAGCCGTTCGACGCCGCCGGCGCACGGCGCTGGTTCTACCGCACCGGCTGAAGTGAACCACCCCCGAAGCGCCTTCGGCGCTCCCCCTCAAGGGGGCGCCGCCAGCGGACCGGCGAAGCCGGATCCGCGGCGGCTGCTTGATGCGCCGGTTCATGCGGCCCGGGTGGCGCGAAGCGCAATGGATCACTGACATGCAGATCGCATCCAATGGCATCCGACTCGAAGTCGAAGACCACGGCTCGCCGGCGGGCGAGCCGCTGGTGCTGATCATGGGCCTGGGCATGCAGCTGGTCGCCTGGCACGATGACTTCGTCGCGAGCCTCGTCGCGCGCGGCTTTCGCGTGATCCGCTTCGACAACCGCGATATCGGCCTGAGCCAGAGCTTCGACCACCTCGGCGTGCCCAACCTGTCGCTCGAGGCGCTCAAGCTGGCCGTCGGGCTGCGCGTGCAAAGCGCCTACTCGCTGGTCGACATGGCCAACGACACCGCCGGCCTGCTCGACGCGCTGGGCATCGGTGCGGCGCATGTCTGCGGCGCGTCGATGGGCGGCATGGTCGCGCAGCAGCTCGCGTTGCGGCATCCGCAGCGCGTCAAGAGCCTCACGCTGATGATGACCACCAGCGGCGCACGCCGGCTGCCCGGCCCGTCGCTGAAGGTGCGCGCGGCGATGCTGTCGAGCCCCGAGGACCCGAACAGCTTCGACAGCGTGGTGTCGCACTACGTCAAGGTCTACAAGCTGATCGGCAGCCCCGGCTTCCCGTCGGCCGACGACTGGCTGCACCAGCGCCTGGGCATGTCGGTGCGGCGCAGCTATCGGCCGCGCGGCACCGCGCGCCAGCTGACTGCGATCGCCGCCGACGGCGACCGCTCGCCGCTGCTGTCGCAGATCATGGCGCCGACGCAGGTGCTGCACGGCCTGGCCGACCCGCTGGTGCCGGTGGCCGCGGGGCGCGATCTTGCGTCGAAGATTCCCGGCGCGCGCCTCGAGCTGATCGAGGGCATGGGCCACGACCTGCCGGTGCCGCTGTGGCCGCGCTTCGTCGAAGGAATCCGCGCCGCGGCGGCGCGCGCCTAGTCAACGCTTGTCGTCGTCCTTGCCGCGCCCCAGCGCGCGCTGCAGGGCCGTTGCGAAGGTCGCCATGTTGATCGGCTTGAGCCAGTACTCGTAGGCGCCCAGGCTCATCGCCTTGACGATGTCCATCGACAGGGTATCGGCGGTCAGCAAGGTGACGCGCAGGTGCCGGTTGGCAATGTCCTCGTTCAGCGCCCGCACCACTTCGAGGCCGCCGATGTCGGGCAGGTGCATGTCGAGCAACACCAGGTCGGGTTGCTCGGAGCGCGCGAGGCGAATGCCGTCCTGGCCGGTGCTCGCCTTCAGCAGCGTGATCCCCGGATAAGCCTCCAGCGCGGTCTCGACCAGCGACATGTTGATCGGGTTGTCCTCGATGTACAGGACCTTCCCGCGAAGCGTCTCGGGAGATGGATGTTCATCGGCCATCGTCATGTTTTTCTCCGCATTGCAGCCTCTCAAGGAAACGCCGGGCCGCTCCCAAGTTTCCTTGACCCCCTCGGGGGGGCCTGACGCGAAGCGGCAGGTTTGGGGGCGCTCAGCACTGAACGTATCACGACTGCAGGTGCATTTTGGTGATCGGCGCCGTACCGAGTCATCTTTCACTCGATCTCCCTGACATGAACAGGGTGCGTTGCAGGGTTTGCCGGATCGACACGCTGCCGTGTATCGTGCATTCCTGCAAGAAGACAACAAGGGAGCCTGCCCAAGATGGCTGGAAACGAGCCGCGCGGCTTGGTGGTGTGGGTGCTCGGCCCGCAGCGCTACGCATTGCAGGTGGCCGTCGTCGAGCGCATCGTCGCGGCCATGGAGGTCACCCCCTTGCCCGACGCGCCCGATCCGGTCTGCGGCGTCATCAACCTGCAGGGCCGGCTGCTGCCGGTGCTGAACATGCGACGCCGCCTCGGCTGGCCCGAGCGCGAATTGCAGCTCAGCGACCAGCTGGTCGTGGCGCGCAGCGCGCGACGCTGGCTTGGCTTCTTCGTCGATGCGGTCGAGGGCGTGATCGACCCGCCGCCCGACGCCCGGATCGGCGCCGAGACCCTCTGTGCCGAGATCGGCAGCATGGCCGGTGTGGCCAAACTCGCCGACGGGCTCATCCTGATCCACGACCTCGAGCGGCTGCTCTCGTCCGAGCAGCAGCGCCAGCTCGACGATGCGCTCGCGGCGCGGGTCGCCGCATGAGGCGAGGCTTCGCCGATGAACCGCGCCGAGCCTTCCGACACGCTGATGAGCGCGCTCAGCGACCACGTCGCGGCGCAGATCGGCCTGCGTCTGCCGCGCGAGCGCTGGCCCGAGTTGTGGCTCGCCGTGCGCGATGCGACCGGCGACGCCGGCGAAGAAGCGAACCTGGATCGCTGCCTTTCCCAACCGTTTTCTCGCGCACAAATCGGAACGCTGGCGCGCCACCTGGCGGTCGGTGAAACCTACTTCTTCCGCGAGCCCGACACGCTCATGGCGCTCGAGCACGAGGCGCTCCCGCGGCTGATCGCGGCACGCCGCGCTGCCGGACTTCGCCGGCTCAATGTCTGGAGCGCCGGTTGCTGCAGCGGCGAGGAGACCTATTCGCTCGCGATCCTGATCGAGCGGCTCGTCCCCGACAGCGCCGGCTGGGACATCACGCTGCTCGGCACCGACATTCATCCGGGCTTCCTGGTGCGCGCCGAGCAGGGCCTGTACGGCGACTGGTCGTTTCGTGGCGTAGCGCACGACGTCGTGGAGCGCCATTTCGACGCCGTCGGGCCGGGCCTGCATGCGGTGCGGCCCGAGCTGAAGCGCCTCGTGCGCTTCAGCTACTTCAATCTGGCCGAAGACACCGACCCCGGCTGGCGCATGGACCTGATCGTCTGCCGCAACGTGCTGATGTATTTCGATCCGGCCCAGTCGGTGCAGGTGCTGGCGCGCTTGCACCGCTGCCTCGCCGATGACGGCTGGCTGGCGCTCGGCGCGGCAGAAACGCCGTTGGCGCCGCACCACGGCTTCGAGAAGGTCGCACTGCACGACGCGGTCGTGTATCGCAAGCAGCCGATTGCGCTGCAGGCGCCGCTCGAGGCCGCGCGCGCGGCGCCGCCGCTGCTGCCACGACCCGAGCCGGCCGCCTCGCCGGTCGACGAGGCGGCGCGCCTCGCCGAGCGCGCGCGGGTTCACGCCGACGAGGGCCGACTCGCCGAGGCCGATCGCTGCTGCCGCGCGGCGATCGCTGCCGACAAATGCAATCCGCGGCTGCACTACCTGCACTCGCTGATCCTCGAGGAAGCCATGCGTTTCGACGAGGCCAAGGCCGCGCTGCGCCGCGCGCTGTACTTCGGCCCGCAGTTCGTGCTCGGCCATGTGGGGCTCGGCCGGCTGTGCGAACGCCAGGGCGAGCGCGCGCGCGCGACACGGCATTTCGAGACGGCGCTCGGCCTGCTCGGGCTCGAGCCCGCGGAATCGGTGTTGCCCGAGTCGGACGGCCTGAGTGCGGTGCAGTTGAGTGCCGCGCTGGCGGCACGGCTGCAAGAGGCGTGAACGTGAAGCCGGCGCGCCAACCACGCAGCATCGACTGGGATCAGATCAAGCGGCAACTCGCCGCCGCCGAAGAGGCGCTCGCCGGCGGCTATGCCGCGTCGGCGGCGCAGCGGCGCGAGATCCTGCGTGAACGCGCACGCGTCCTGGCGCAAGAGCCGGCACCGGTGGCCAGCGCGGGCCCAGGCATCGAGGTCGTCGAATTCATGCTTGGGAACGAGCGGTATGCGATTGAGGCCGCGTTTGTGGGCGAGGTGCTCCCCCTGAAAGACCTTACAGGGGTCCCTTGCACACCCGCATTCGTGTCGGGCATCATCAATGTGCACGGTCGCATCCTTTCCGTGATCGACCTGAAACGATTCTTCGAGTTGCCCGAGGGCGGTCTGACCGATCTGAACAAGGTGATCATCCTGCAGCATGGAGACGTGGAGTTCGGCATCGTGGCCGACCGGATTGTCGGAGCGAGCTGGCTGTCGCTCGCCGAGTTGCAAGTCGACTTCCCCACCGTGACAGGGGCGCGTGCTGCCTGTTTGAGGGGGGTGACGCCGCAGCGCGTCGTGGTGCTCGATGCGAAACGGCTGTTGACCGATGCGACGATGGTCGTCGACGAAGAGGTGTCGCCATGAACGCCGGCGCCTTGTCGGCCCTTGCCGGCAACAACAACAAGCAGGTGAGGACGTATGAATCGACTGCTCCGTATACGTGCGCTGGCCCCTGCGGCGGCCTGGGTGTGGGTCGTCGCGCAGGCCAGCGCCGCCGACCTGCAAGTCGCAGCCAACTCGCCGTCCAGCCTGTCGCGGCTGTCCATTGAAGAGCTGGCCGACATCGAGGTCTCGTCGGTGTCGAGGCGGCCCGAGCGGCTGGCCGATGCAGCCGCGGCGATCTATGTGATCACGCGCGGCGACATCCGCCGCGCCGGGGTGACCAGCCTCCCGGAGGCACTGCGCCTTGCGCCCAACCTCCAGGTCGCCCGCACGAACGCCAGCACCTACGCCATCTCCGCACGCGGTTTCAATATCGGCTCCAGCAACAAGCTGCTGGTGATGATCGACGGGCGCAGCGTATACAACCACTTGAACAGCGGCGTGTTCTGGGAAGCGCAGGATGTGCTGCTCGAAGACATCGACCGCATCGAGGTGGTCAGCGGCCCGGGGGGCACCCTGTGGGGCTCCAACGCGGTGAACGGGGTGATCAACATCATCACCAGCTCGGCCAGGGACACCCAGGGCACGCTGGTCAGCCTGGACGCCGGCGACCGGGAACATGGAGCCGCCGTGCGTTACGGCACCCGGCTTGGCGAGGACGCGAGCCTGCGCCTGTACGCCAAGGGCTTTCAGCGCGACGACACCCAGACGGCGGGCGGCGCATCCGCGGCCGATTCCTGGCGCGGGCGGCAGGCTGGCTTTCGCGCCGACTGGGGGCCGGTACAAAACAGCTTCACGCTGCAGGGCGATATTTACGACCGGACATTCGACCTGCCGGCCAACCCCGAGAACAAGACGAGATCGGGCGCCAACCTGCTGGGACGCTGGGATCATGCGCTCGCGGGCGGTGCATCGGTTCAGGTCCAGGCCTACTATGACCGCGTGCTGCAGACGGTGCCGGGGTTCTTCGGGTTTTCCGAAGCCAACGACACCTTCGACATCCAGGCGCAGCACCGCTTCGTCGCGGGAGCGCGGCACGAGATTGTGTGGGGTGGGGGCTTGCGCTCGTGGCGCAATGTGGTCACCCCGGGCGCGGTGATCGCCTTCGTGCCGCCGCGCTTCGACCTGAAGCTGGCCGACATCTTCGCGCAGGACACGATCGCGCTCGGCGAGCATCTGAAGCTGACCCTGGGCGCCAAAGTCGAGCACAACAACTACTCCGGCACCGAGTTCCAGCCCAACGCGCGCGTCGCATGGAAGCCGAACGGCCACTCGCTGCTGTGGTCGGCGATCTCGCGCGCGGTGCGCACGCCCTCGCGAGTCGATCGCGACTTCTATGTCTTCAATTTCCCTGCCTTGCCGCTGCAGGGCGGGCCGAACTTCCGCTCGGAGGAGCTGACCGCGTACGAAATCGGTTGGCGGGCGCAACCCTCGGCCGCCTTCTCGTACTCGGTCGCTGCCTTCCACAACGTGTACGACGAGTTGCGCAGCGTCGAGCCGGCGCCGGGCGGGACACTCGTGTTCGACAACAAGATCAAGGGCCACACCGATGGCATCGAGCTGTCGGGCAGCTATCAGGTGAACGAGCGTTGGCGATTGAGCGCGGGGTACAACGCACTGCGGGAACGGCTGCAGTTCAAAGCCGACAGCGCGCAGCAGATCACCGTGCTTGGCGACGCAAGCACGCAGTCCGGCAACGATCCGTCGCACCAGTTCTCGCTGCGCTCGAGCATGACTCTGCCGCACGGCGTGGAATTCGACTTCCAACTGCGTCGGGTCGGCGCCCTGCCGTCTCCCGCCGTACCCGCCTACAGTGCGCTCGATGCGCGGCTTGGATGGCAGGTGAGCCCGAGCGTGGAGTTGTCGATCGCCGGCTTCAACTTGCTGGACAGTCGGCATGCGGAGTTCGGCGCTGCGACGCCATCGCGCAGCGAGCTCGCTCGCAGCGTCATGCTGAAACTGCTATGGAAGCTTTGATGCGCTGGCACACGACGGCGGTGGCAGCCCGAGCCGTGCGGGCCGGCTTGGCGTTGACCCTGGCCCTGGGTCTGGCCTCGGTCGCCGCCGCGCAGTCGCTCGAGTACGCGGTGAAGGCGGCCTACCTGTCCAAGTTCGGTTTCTATGTCGAATGGCCGAAGAGCGCCTTCAGCGGGCCGTCCAGCCCGATCAACCTCTGCGTGATCGGCGACGATCCGTTCAGCGGTCTGCTCGACGACGCCGTTGCGGGCCAACAGGTCGAGGGTCGTCCCATCGTCGTGCGCCGCCTGAAAGCGGCCGCGCGCGACGCTGGCTGCCACATCGCCTATCTCGGCGGCGACGCGCGCGCGCCGGCGACGATCGACAGCCTGCGCGGCACGCCGACGCTGGTGGTGACCGATGCGCACTCTGCGGGAAACGCCAGCGGCGTCATCCAGTTCGTGCTGAAGGACAACCGGGTGCGCTTCACGATCGACGACGAGACCGCGGCGCAGAACGGGCTGGCGATCAGCTCCAAGCTGCTGAGTCTGGCGCTCAACGTCAAGCCCCGGGGGAGCCGCTGAATGCGCTGGCTGGTCAACATCCCGATCCGGCGCAAGCTGCTGCTGATCACCGTGATGGCCAGCGCCATCGCCTTGCTGCTCGCTGGCGTGATCCTCGTCGCCTACGAGGTCTACACCTACCGCGCGCAGAAGGCCCAGGAGACCGCGGTGCAGTCGGAAATGCTCGCCGCCAGCGTGACCGCCGCACTCGAGTTCAACGACCCGAAGGCGGCACAGGAATACCTGAACGCGCTGCGCGCCAACCCCGACTTCGTTGCCGCCGCGATCTACGCCGCCGACGGCGCGCTGTTCGCGAGCTATTCGCGTACGAACCCGGGCGCGCGCGCGGTGCCGGCCCGCGCCGAGGCGCCGAGCCAGCGCTTCGAGGGCGATGAACTGGTGGCGTTCTGGCCGGTGCGCCAGGGCGCGCGCCAGGTCGGGAGCGTCCATCTGCGGGTCAGCACGGAGCCGATGCTGCTGCGCCTCACCCGCTACGGCGGCATCATCCTCATCGTGATGTTCGGCTCGCTGCTGATCACGCTGCCGATGTCGACGCGCCTGCACAAGGTCATCACCCATCCAATCCGCGAGATCGCCGACGCGGCGCGCCGCGTCGCCGCCGGCGAGATCGTCGTGATGCCGCCGAGCGTCGGCCGCGCCGACGAGATCGGAGCGCTCGAAGACACCTTCCGGCAGATGGGCGTGTCGCTGCAGGAGAAGGCCGACGTCGCACGCCAGATCGCCGCCGGCGACCTGGCGGTCGAGGTCGCCCCGCAGTCGCCGCACGACGTGCTCGGCAATGCCTTTGCCGCGATGGTGCGCAACCTGCAGCAAAAGGTCGCCGTCGCCAAGCAGATCGCCACCGGCGACCTGAGCGTCCCCGTCACGCTGCAGGGCGAGCGCGACGAGCTCGGGCGCGCCTTTGCGACGATGGTCGAGAACCTGCGCGAGATGAACCGCGAGATCAGCGACGGCGTGGGCGTGCTCGCCACCTCGACCAGCGCGATCCTGTCGGGCACGACGCAGGTGGCCGCCGGCGCCACCGAAGCGGCCGCGGTGATCGCCCAGACCGCCGTCACGCTCGACGAAGTCAAGCAGACCGCGCTGGTGTCGAGCCAGAAGGCGAAGTACGTTTCCGAGGCGGCGCAGAAGGCGGCGCAGGTCTCGCAGGCCGGGCGGCGCGCGGTCGACGAGTCGATCGAGGGCATGCAGCAAATCCGCGAGCAGATGGAAATGATCGCCGACAGCATCATGCGGTTGTCCGAGCAGAGCCAGGCCATCGGCGAGATCATCGCCAGCGTCAACGACCTGTCCGAGCAATCGAACCTGCTCGCGGTGAACGCGTCGATCGAGGCGGCCAAGGCCGGCGAACACGGCGTCGGTTTCGCGGTGGTCGCGCTCGAAGTGAAGAGCCTGGCCGCGCAGTCGCGCCAGTCCACCTCGCAGGTGCGCACCATCCTCGGCGACATCCAGAAGGCCACCAGCAACGCGGTGCTCGCGACCGAGCAGGGCGCGAAGGCGGTGGACACGGGGGCCAGGCAGTCGAAGGAGGCCGGCGAGGCGATTCAGCGGCTCACGGAGAGCATTGCCGAGAGCGCATCGGCGGCGAGCCAGATCGCCGTGTCGGCCCAGCAGCAACTGGTCGGCATGGATCAGCTCGCGCTGGCCATGGGCAACATCAAGACCGCGACGACGCAGAACATGGACAGCACGCGCCAGGCCGAAGTGGCGGCACACAAGTTGCACGAGCTCGGACAGAAACTCAAAGGGATGGTCGAACGCTACACGGTTTGAGCGGTCAAGCCCGGCGTGCGGCGAGCAGCATGACGCAGGACGACGAGAGCTTTCTCAAGCGATTGCTGGCCACCTTCAAGGTCGAGGCCGACGAGCACGTGGCTGCGATGTCGTCGCTGCTGTTGGAGCTCGAACAGCCCGCCGCGCCCGAACTCGCGGCGCAGCGCATCGAGGCGCTGTTTCGCGAGGCGCACAGCCTCAAGGGCGCGGCCCGTTCGGTGAACCTGGCCGACATCGAACGGGTCTGCCAGGCCCTGGAGCGAGTGCTGTCCACGCTCAAGCGCGGCGAGCTCGCGCTGTCTGCCGACTTGCTCGCGGCGCTGAACCGAACGCTCGACGGCCTCACCCAGCTGCTCGCGCGCGATGTCGGCGGCCAGCCGATGCCGGACGCGGTTCCGGCGTCGCGCCTGGTCCACGCACTGGAGGCGGTGCCGGGCGCAGCGGACCTGCCCGAGCCCGCGGGGCAGGCCGAGCCGGCCGCGCACGCGGTACCGCTGAGCGCAGGGCCCGGCGCCGACACGGTGCGCATCGCGGCGACCAAGCTCGAGGCCCTGCTGCTGCGCGCCGAAGACCTGCAGGCCTTCAAGTTCAGCGCCGACCACCTGGCCGAGGAACAGCATGCCCTTGGCAACACGCTGTTCGAATGGAGGCGGGAATGGAACAAGAGCGCGCGCCACGCCCGCGTCGTGCAGCGCGCACTCGCCAAGCCGGGCCACGCTGCGGGCGACGCGCTCGCCGTCAATCTGCGCGCGCTGGCCCAGGTGTTCGATGCGGTCGAGCGCGACGAGCTGTTCATCAAGTCGCTGGGCGAGCGCTTCGCCCAGCTCGAGCGCGTGGCGGCGCAGGAACGGCGCGCGCTCGCCGGCGTCGTCGACAAGTTGCTCGACGACATGAAGCAGGCGCTGATGCTGCCGTTCGCGTCCTTCCTTGAAGGCATGCCCAAGCTGGTACGCGACCTCGCGCGCGACAGCGGCAAGGAGGTCGATCTCACGATGCAGGGTACGGCGCTCGAGATCGACCGCCGCCTCCTCGAGCAGATGAAGACGCCGCTGATCCACCTGCTGCGCAACGCGGTCGACCACGGCATCGAATCTCCCGATGAACGCCGGCGCGCCGGCAAGCCGGCGCGCGGTCGCATCGCGATCGAGGTCGCAGCGCGCGAGGGCAACCGGATCGAGCTGGTCGTCGCCGACGACGGTGCCGGCATCGATGTGCAGCGGGTGAAGGCGAAGGCCTCGCAGCTTGGCCTGCAGTCGGCCGCGGGACTCGCCGCGATGAGCGATGCGCAGGCCTGCGTGCTGGTGTTCGAATCGGGGCTGTCCACGAGCCCGCTGCTGACCGACCTGTCGGGACACGGCCTGGGCCTTGCGATCGTTCGCGAGAAGGTCGAAAGGCTCGGTGGCACGGTCGAGCTGAGCGCGCGCAGCGGCGCCGGCACGCGCTTCGTGATCGTGCTGCCCGCCACGCTCGCGACCTTTCGCGGCCTGCTCGTGGGCGTCGGCGACCACCAGTTCGTGCTGCCGTCGCGCAGCGTCGAGCGGGTCGCACGGGTCAAGGAAGGCGGGGTGCGAACGGTGGCCAACCGCGAGTCGATCGAACTCGACGGCCAGGCGCTGTCGCTGGTGCGGCTTGCAGCGGTGCTGGGCTTGCCCGAGCGCGGCCCGGCGCGTCGCGACGACGGCCACCTGCCGCTGGCGGTGCTCGCGCACGGCGGGCGGCGCATGGCTTTCGCGGTCGACGAGGTGATCGGCGACCAGGAGGTGCTGGTCAAGCCGCTCGGCCCGCCGTTGAAGCGGGTGCGCAACGTGGCCGGCGCGACGGTACTGGGTGCGGGCAGGGTGGTGCCGCTGCTCAACGTCGCCGACCTGTTGAAGTCGGCGCTGCACGCGGGGGCCGCACGCGCGGCGCCGGCCGCCGCGGCGCGTGCGCCGGAGGCGCCGCCGCGCTCGCTGCTGGTGGTCGAGGACTCGATCACGTCGCGCGCGCTGCTCAAGGGCATTCTGGAGTCGGCCGGTTACCGCGTCAGCACCGCGGTCGACGGCATGGACGCGCTCACGCGCTTGCAGACCGGGCGCTTCGATCTGGTGGTGTCGGATGTGGAGATGCCGCGCATGGACGGCTTCGAGCTGACCACGCGGATTCGCGCCGACAAGCGGCTCACCGAGCTGCCGGTGGTGCTCGTGACGGCGCTCGGCTCGCGCGAAGACAAGGAGCGCGGCGTCGAGGTCGGCGCCAACGCCTACATCGTGAAGAGCAGCTTCGATCAGGCGAACCTGGTTGATGTGATTGGGGCGTTGGTATGAATTACGCCTGCCAGCCCTGCCAAGCCGTCCTTCGGACGGCACGACTTAACGCACGACTCCCCCGCGCCCCCTCCGAGAGGGGGCTCTGGCAAGTTCGACGACACCACCCAGCCCTCCTCCGCGAGGAGGGCTCCAGTTTGTTTGACAAGGCCCTGGCGAAGTCGATCGCGGCGAACACGCTGTGCGACATGCGAGGTGTTGCCGGCCCCGAGGCCGGCCGGTCAGTCACGCTGGAGCCCCTCTCTCGGAGAGGGGCTGGGGTGAGTGGTCCAACATGCTGGAGCCCCCTCTCGGAGGGGGCGCGGGGGAGTCGTGTGGTAAGGCATGCCGTCCAAAGGACGGCCTCAACGGCCCGCAGTGGACCTAGCCGATGAACCCCATTTCGTTCCCCATTCGCGTACTCGTCGTCGAAGACTCCCCTGCGAGCCGCGAGCTGCTGACCTGGCTGCTCGGCGCCGACCCGCAGATCGAAGTGGTCGGCGTCGCGGCCGACGGCGAGGCCGCGGTGGCGGCGGCGCAGCGCCTGCTTCCCGACGTGATCACGATGGACATCCATCTGCCCAAGCTCGACGGCTTCGGCGCGACCCGCCGGATCATGGCGCTGTGCCCGACGCGCATCGTGATGGTGACGGCGACCTCGATGCCCGCCGAGGTGGCGGCAAGCTTCCGCGCCCTCGAGTCGGGCGCGCTGACGGTGATCGGCACGCCGCCGGGGCCCGGCCACCCGATGTTCGGCGCGGCCCGCGACGAGCTGCTGCGCACCGTCAAGCTGATGGCCGAGGTGAAGGTGGTCAAGCGCTGGTCGCCGCCGGGCAACGCGCTGGCCGTTCGCCGGCCGCCGCCGGAGCTCGACGAGGCGCCGCGGCCCGGCCAGGTGCGCCTGGTCGCGATCGGCGCGTCCACCGGTGGGCCGCTGGTGCTGCAGGAAGTCCTGTCGGAGCTGCGGCCGGCGCTGCGCGCGCCGATCGTCATCGTGCAGCACATCTCGCATGGCTTCGCCGCCGGCATGGCGCAATGGCTGGCGCAGACCACGGGCTACGACGTGCGCGTGGCGCAACCCTCGGAATGCATGCAGCCCGGCATTGCCTATGTGGCCCCCGACGGCATGCAGCTGCGCGTGCGCGGCAGCGGCCACATCGTGCTCACCGACGAGCCGCCGGAGAACGGCTTTCGCCCGTCGGTGGCGTGCCTGTTCCGCTCGGCCGCGGTCGAGTACGGGGCGCATGCGGTGGGGGTGCTGCTGACCGGCATGGGGCGCGACGGCGCCCTCGAACTCAAGTTGCTGCGCCAGGCCGGCGCGCTGACCCTCGTGCAGGACAGCGCCACCGCGGTGATCAACGGCATGCCCGGCGAGGCGGTCCGCCTGGGCGCAGCGGCGCATGTGCTCGCGCCGCCGCACATCGCTTCCACCTTGCAACGCTGGGTCCGCTAGCGCGCGGCCAACCAACGGAGTACGACCATGGCTTCCGATCGAAAGCACCCGCCGCAGGGCATCGACATCCTGCTGGTCGAAGACAGCGCGACGCAGGCGGCACGGATGCGCTACGTGATCGAAGGCAAGGGCTACCGCATGCGCATCGCCAACAACGGCAAGCAGGCGCTGGACATGCTGGCCGAACGCAAGCCCGACCTCGTGCTGTCCGACGTGGTGATGCCCGAGATGAACGGCTATGCGCTGTGCCGTGCGATCAAGGCGAACCCGCTGTGGCACGACACGCCGGTGATCCTGGTCACCTCGCTGATCGACCCGCGAGACATCGTCGAGGGCCTCGAGTGCGGCGCCGATAATTTCGTGCGCAAGCCCTACGCCGACGACTACCTGCTCAAGCGCATCCAGCATGTGCTGCTGAACAAGGAGCTGCGCCGCAACCAGGGCAGCCATTTCGAGCTCGGCATCGCGCTGTACGTTGGCGGGCAGAAGCACTTCATCAACGCCGAGCGCCAGCAGATCCTCGACCTGCTGATCTCCACCTACGAGCAGGCGGTCTGCGTCAACGAGGAACTGCAGGCGCGCGAACGCCAGATCAGCGAACTCAACGACCACCTGGCGCGGCGCGCCGCCGAGCTCGAGCTCATCAACGAAGAGATCGCGCGCAAGAACCTCGCGCTGCAGCGGGCGAGCGGCATGAAGTCGGAGTTCGTCGCCAACATGTCGCACGAGCTGCGCACGCCGCTGAACGCCATCATCGGATTCTCGGAGATGCTGAAGGACGGCCAGCTCGGAGCGCTCAGCGATCGCCAGCGCACGTCGGCGTCGGCGATCTTCGACAGCGGCATGCACCTGCTGTCGCTGATCAACGACATCCTCGACCTGTCGCGCATCGAAGCCGGCAAGATGGAGCTCGAGGTGGCAAAGACCGACGTCGGCGAGCTGTTGCGCAACAGTGTGACGATGCTGCAAACGCGAGCGTCGGCGCACCAGATCCAGCTCAAGCTCGACTTGCAGATCACGAATGGCGTCGGCATCGACCAGCGCAAGGCGCGACAGATCATCTACAACCTGCTGTCCAACGCGGTCAAGTTCACCCCCGATGGCGGCACCGTCGCGCTCGCAGCGCGTCGCGTCGCGCATGTGCAATGGCCGGGCATGCAGCGCATCGGCGACGCGCCCTTGCTGGAAAGCCGCAGCTACCTCGAGATCGGCGTGACCGACACCGGCATCGGCATGGCCGAAGCGGACCTCGGCCGCTTGTTCCGCCCG
>DASXQQ010000110.1:0-16619 GCA_036507085.1 Piscinibacter sp.
GGTGCTCGCGCCCGATCGCGACGCGGCGCGCCATATCGCGGCCAAGCTGTACCGCGCGATTCGCGCCGACCACGACTGGGGCTCGCGCTTCGAGGCGCAGCCGCGCAGCGACGTGCTCGACCGGATGAGCGAGATGGCGCCACGCGAGATGCGCCGGGCCTGGATGACGGCGTTCGGCAACGCCAAGCTCGACCACCGCGAGCAGGTCCAGCCACGCGATCTGCCGGAGCACGGCGCGCGCAAGACCGGAATCGGGTTCGTGCAGTAGGGCCGCCGGCGAGACTTGCTCCACCGCGCTTCGCACGACCCGCGACGCATGACCCCGCCGCGACCAAGCGGACGCCGCGGATCCGGCTCCGCCGGTCCGCTGGTGTCGCCCCCTTGAGGGGGAGCGCCGAAGGCGCTTCGGGGGTGGTCCATGTCAGAACGCAATGCCCACGCTCAGGTGCACACGCGCCTTGCGCACCCGCTGCCCGTAGGCCAGGTCGAGGCGCAGCGGGCCGACCGGGCTGCGCCAGCGCAGGCCGGTGCCGTAGCCGAGGGCGGGATGGACGTCGCTCCAGCGATTGGCCGCGTCGCCGGCATCGACGAAGGCGGCCCACCAGAACTCGGGCCGCCGCTTGGAGATCGGTCGCGCGATCTCGGCGCTTCCGGTCAGCAGCACGCGGCCGCTGGTGATGGCGCCGTCGACCAGCGGCCCGAGCGTGCGGTAGGCGTAGCCGCGCACCGATTCGTCGCCGCCGGCGCGAAACAGCAGCGTGTCGGGCACGGCGACCCGGTCGCGCGCGAACACCTGGCCGCCTTCGAGGCGCGCGGTCGCATACCAGGCCGCGCCCAGCGGCCGGTACACCGTGAGCCGGCCATAGGCGCGGGTAAACGGGCCACTGCCGTCGGTGATGCCGTCTTCGGTGATCTGGCGGCCGCGCGCATAGCCGAGCGCGGCCTGGGCCGACAGCGTGACGCCCTTCGTCGGCAACAGCACGCTGTCGACGTTGCGCCAGATCCAGTGGTAGTTCGCCGACACCGCATCGCTGTTGTTGATGCCGGCCGTCGTCTGCAGGCGCGCATGCACGAATTCGGCGTAGTACAGGCGCTCGATGCGTTGGGTGTCCTGGGTGCGGCCGAGGCGCGCGCTCCACGACGTGCGCAACTCCTCACCCGAGCGCAGCCGCTCGGCACTGCCGCCCACCAGGTTGCGGTACAGGCTTTCGAGCGGGTGCGAACTCAGGTCGCCCTGCCACGACTTCAGCGAGGGGCCGAGCTCGAACTTGTTGCGCGCCACCCAGCGCGTGCCGAACACCCGCCGGTGCAGGTGTTCCAGCGTCAGCCGCGGCCCGGTGTTGGCGCTGTAGCCGGCGCCGATGGTCGCGGTCTGCAGCGGCAGCTCCTTCACCCGCACCAGCACCGGTGCGGCCGCGGCGGTGTCGGGGTTCGGGTCGATCTCGACCGCGGCGCCTTCGAACAGTCCGATCTTTTGCAGCCGCTCCTGGTAGTCGAGCAGCAGCTTCTCGCTGTAGGGCTGGCCCGCGCCGAAGGTGCTCAGGCGGCGCACCGAGGCCTCGTCGTAGCGCTGCAGGCCTTCGATCTGCAGTGCGCCGAGGCGAAACAGCGGACCGCTGTCGGCCACCGCGTGCAGGCGCACGGTGTTGTTCGTCGCATCGATCTGCGCATCGGTGCTGAGCCAGGTCGCGGCGGCGTAGCCATCGGCGCGCAGGCGGGCGAGCGTGGTGTTCTTCGCCTCGTTCCACGCGGCCTGGCGAAACGGCTGGCCGGGCTGCAGCGGCCATTGACCGCGCAGCGATGCGAGTTCGTCGACGGCGCTGCGCTGCCGTGCTTCGATGCCGGTCTGCAATTCGCCGGCGGCACCGAGCGTGACCTGCTCGACCAGCGCGCGCGGGCCCGGCGCGACGTTCACCCGCAGCAGCGGCGTGCCGCTCGCGGTCACGTCGCGCGACACGTGCACTTCGGCGTTGAAATAGCCCTCGGTCTCGAGCAGCGTGCGCGCCTGCGCCGGCGCGGCCGCGACCAGCCGGTCGAGCTCGGCGCTGGTGATGCTGTCGGTTTCGGGCGCGCTCTGGAAGCGCGCGAGGTCGAGGTAGTTGGTCAGCAGCGCGCGCAGCTCCTTCGGCGCGAGCACCTCGAACTCGTAGACCGCGCGTTCGACGGCAGCGGGCGCAGTCGGCTTGCTGGCGTCGGCCGGGCGCGACGAGAAGGGCGGGTTCGCGCAGCCCGCAAGCGCGCCGCACAGTGCGAGCCACAGCGCCGCCGCAAGCGCTGCGCGGCCGAGCCTCATTTGCTCAGCAGGCGCATGGCTCCCTCGAGCCCTTGCAATGTGAGCGGGAACATGCGCTGATTCATCAGTTGCTGAACCACGGCGATGCTCTGCCGGTAGCCCCACACGCCCTGCGGCTCGGGGTTGATCCAGACGAACTTGGGGAAGGCATTGGTCAGGCGTTGCAGCCACTCGGCGCCCGGCTCTTCGTTGTTGTATTCGACGCTGCCGCCGGGCTGCAGGATCTCGTACGGGCTCATCGTCGCGTCGCCGACGAAGATCAGCTTGTAGTCCTTGTTGTACTTGCGGATCACGTCCCAGGTCGGGAACTTCTCGCTGTAGCGACGCCGGTTGTTCTTCCACATGAAGTCGTAGACGCAGTTGTGGAAGTAATAGAACTCGAGGTGCTTGAACTCGCTCTTGGCCGCGCTGAAGACTTCCTCGACGCGGTGGATGTGCTCGTCCATCGTGCCGCCCACGTCCATCAGCAGCAGCACCTTCACCTTGTTGTGCCGCTCCGGCACCATCTTGATGTCGAGGTAGCCGGCGTTGGCCGCGGTCGAGCGGATCGTGTCGTCGAGGTCCAGCTCTTCCTCGGAGCCTTCGCGCGCAAAGCGGCGCAGGCGGCGCAGCGCGACCTTGATGTTGCGCGTGCCCAGTTCCAGCGTGTCGTCGTAGTCCTTGTAGGCGCGCTGGTCCCAGACCTTGACCGCGCTCTTGTTCCTTCCCTTGTCCTGCCCGATGCGAATGCCCTGCGGGTTGTAGCCATAGGCGCCGAACGGGCTCGTGCCGCCGGTGCCGATCATCTTGCTGCCGCCTTCGTGGCGCTCCTTCTGTTCCTCGAAGCGCTTCTTCAGTGTCTGCATCAGCTCGTCCCAGCCCATCTTCTCGATCGCGGCCCTTTCCTCGGGGCTGAGCTCGAGCTCGAACTTCTTTTGCAGCCACTCGAGCGGGATGTCCTGGGTGAAGTCGGCGAGCAGTTCCACGCCCTTGAAGTAGGCGGCGAAGGCGCGGTCGAACTTGTCGTACTGCGCCTCGTCCTTCACCAGCGCGCTGCGCGCGAGGTAATAGAACTTGTCGACCGTCGGGCCGTTGTCGTCGTCGATCACCCCGGCCCGGATGGCTTCGAGCAGGGTCAGGTATTCCTTGACCGAGACCTTGAGCTTGGCGGCGCGCAGGGTGAAGAAGAAATTGATCAGCATGGTGGCGAAGCCCCGGGTTCGCGCGGCAACCTGGTGGCCGGGTCAGCCGGACCCGGCCGGGAGCGCGCGGCGAATGTCGACAGACCCGAGCATAGCCGGGTGTGGCTAGGAGCCTGTCGGGCTTAAACCGCGCCCACGCCGGGGTCCAGCGCGGTGCCAGGCAAGGCGGAGGCGACGCCGGTGGCGGGCCCACCGAAGGAGCCGACAACGCGGCATGGCGCCGCGCTGGGCCCCGGCCCTTCGGGTGGGCCCGCCGCCCACGTGGGCGCGGTTTAAGCCCGACAGGCTCCTAGGCCATCGCGACCGGAGGGATAGACTGCGAGTCGATCTGGACACGGAGGCAGTCATGGAAGAAGCGACGAGGGAAGCCGCTGAACCGCGCAGCGTGGACGCTGGCCGCGGAACCAGCTGGTGGAGCGAGGCCTGGGCGCTGTTCACGAAGAACGCCGGCATGTGGATCGTTCTCGCTCTGATCTTGATCGGCATCTTTGTCGTACTCAGTCTCATCCCGTTTCTTGGCGCACTGGCTTCGTCGCTGCTGGTGCCCGTGTTTGTCGGGGGCTGGCTGCTGGCTGCTCGCAAGGCCGAGACGGGTGCTGCGCTCGAGGTGGGCGATCTCTTCGCCGGTTTCAAGGACAAGCTGACCCCGCTGCTGGTGCTGGGGGCGCTGCTGCTGGTGGCCACGGTGGTCATCGCCGCGGTTGTCGGCGCGCTCGGCTTGGGCGCGTTCATGGGCATGATGATGGGCGGCGCGCAGAGCAGCGCCGGCGGCATGGCGGCGGCGATGAGCGCCGGCATGCTGGCACTGCTGGTTGGCCTGGCACTCGGCCTGGTGGTTGCGATGGCGATCTGGTTTGCGCCGGCCCTGGTGGTCTTTCGCAACGTTGCGCCGGTCGATGCGCTCAAGGCCAGCGTATCGGCCAGCCTGAAGAACATCGTGCCGTTTCTGCTGTACGGGGTGATCTACATCGTCGCCGCGATCGTCGCGTCAATCCCGTTGGGGCTCGGCTGGATCGTGCTGGTGCCGGTGCTGTTGCTGACCGTGTACGTGTCGTACAAGGACGTGTTCGGAGAATAGGCAAATGAGCGCGCCGCAGACGAGGACGATTGAGATGGGCTGGCACCCGGTGGACGTTGCGAGATTCTTTTCATGGACCGATCTGTCGTCAGGACGATGGTCGCGGCAGTCGGCCAGCGCATGCCGGCGCGGCTGACCGGCTATTTCCGCAGGCTGTTCGGTCCCGGGCTCACCGGGCCGCAGCGCACGCTGCATGCGCTGCGCGGCATCGGCGTGGCCGCACTCGGCGCGGCGCTGCTGCTGGTTTCATATGCGCTGCTGCTGGTCCCCTTCACGCCCGCCGTCGACAACGTGCTCAAGGCGCGCAGCGAACGGCCGAGCGTGCTGCTGGCGGCGGACGGCTCGGTCCTGGCGACCTTCAGGCGGACGAACCGCGAATGGATTGCACTGGACCGCATCCCCACGCACGTGGTGGACGCGCTGATCGCGACCGAGGACCACCGCTTCTGGCAGCATCCCGGCGTGGACTGGCAGCGCAGCCTGGCGGCGGTGGCCCATACCCTCGGCGGCGACCGGCAGGGCGGCTCGACGATCAGCCAGCAGCTCGCGCGCAACTTCTTCCCCGAAGACATCGGGCGCGCGCGCACCGCGACACGCAAGCTCAAGGAGATGATCACCGCGGTCAAGCTCGAGCGGGCCTACTCCAAGCGCGAGATCCTCGAGACCTACCTCAATACCGTCGCGTTCCACTACAACGCGTTCGGCATCGAGATGGCCGCGCGAACCTACTTCAACAAGTCGGCGAGCCAATTGACGGTGTCCGAGGGCGCGACGCTGGTGGGTCTGCTCAAGGGGACCCGCGCGTACAACCCGGTCTCGAACCCTGAGCGGGCGGTCGAGCGCCGCAACGTCGTGCTGGCGCAGATGGTCAAGCACGGCAAGCTCGGCCGGGACATGGCCGACAGGCTGAGTCGCCGGCCGCTGCGCCTGGACTTCGCGCGCCAGGATCTGGACAGCGGTCCGGCGCCGCACTTCGCCGACGCCGTCCGGCGCTGGCTGGTCGGCTGGGGCGAACTGCTCGGCTACGACCTCTATGCCGACGGCCTGGTCGTGCAGTCGACGCTCGATGTCCGCCTGCAGCGTCTGGCGAACCAGGCCGTGGCACGCCAGCTCGATGCGCTGCAGGCGGTCGCCGATGTCGAGTGGGGGCACGCGAGCGACAAGCTGCTGTCGACCCGAGTCGAGAGCTATCAACAGGCGCGCCGCAAGACCGAGCCATTCAGTCACTTCTGGGCGACGCGCGCCGACCTCGTCGATGCCTTCGTCCGCGAGTCGCCGGAGTTCGCGGGCTTGCTGGACAGCGGCAGTTCGAAGGACGAGGCGCTGGCCAGGTTGCGCGCCGATGCCGCGTTCATGGCGTCGTTGCGCACGCGCAAGACCCGTCTGGAAGCGGGCTTCGTCGCCATCGATCCCGCGAGCGGATACGTTCGCGCATGGGTCGGCAGTCGCGACTTTGCGACCGACAGCTACGACCATGTGCAGCAAGCACACCGGCAGCCCGGCTCCACCTTCAAGCCCTTCGTGTACGGGGCCGCGCTCGAGGCGGGCATGGATCCTCGGCGCGAGTTCCAGAGCCGGAATGTCTCGATTCGCCTGCCCGGCGGGACGGTCTGGCAACCGCGCGACATGGGTGCCGCGAGCCGCGGCAAGGTCAGCCTCGAGGACGGGCTGATCTACTCGCGCAACACCGTCACGGCGCAGGTGATCGAGGACGTTGGTCCGGGCAAGGTGGTGCGGTTCGCGCAGCGGATGGGCGTGCGCGAAAGCAAGCTGGAGGCCGTGCCGTCGCTCGCGCTGGGCACGAGCCCGGTGACCCTGCTTGAAATGGCCAGCGCCTACGGCACCATCGCGGCTCTCGGCGAATACCGGGCGCCGGTTCTCGTCACGCGGGTCAGCGATGCGAAGGGAAAGCTGCTTGCCCAGTTCGCGCCGCCGGCTGGCGAGGCGCGCGAGCGTGTGCTCCAGACCGACGTCGCCATGCAGCTGATCGACATGCTGCGCGCGGCCGTTGATCGAGGCACCGGCCGTGGCATCCGCGACATGCACGCCATCCAGGCCGATGTCGCCGGCAAGACCGGTACGACACAGAACAACACGGATGGCTGGTTCATCCTGATGCGCCCGAATCTCGTGGCCGGTGCCTGGGTGGGCTTCAATGACCCGCGCGTCACCCTGCGCAGCGACCATTGGGGCCAGGGCGCACACAACGCGCTGCATGTGGTCGGCGACTTCATGCACCAGGCCTTGTCCGACGGCGCAATCGATTCGCAGGCCGAGTTTCCGTCCCGGGCCGGTGCGACCCTCCAGGGCGTGCTGCGGCGCGCTGGCGAAGCGTTGAGGAACTGGTTCGGTTTCGGCGCCCCCTAGCCGAGCATCGACCCGGGCACCGGCCCCCCATGTGGCGACCGACGCCGCCCGTTACAGGGACAGGTGCCCGAAGGCGCTCGCGTGGGGAAACTGCGGCAACGGCATCGTCTCGGCGAATCCGTCGACCGGCAGCGCTCGCGCGGCCTGCGGTGCCTCGTCGAGGATCTTCATCAGGCAGTCCCGCGCTGCAGGGCTGACCGTGGAACGCGGCCGCTCCACTCGCGTGGGGCGCGTTGCGGCCAGTCGTGCCGCAGCGAGTTCTCGTTGGAGTTGCGCGATCTGCTTCCTGGATTGCTGCAGCAACGCGGCTGCCGACTGCTGCGCCTTCAGGTGACGCGCTTGCACGGCGGCAAGGCGTTTGCCATGGGTTGTTCGCATCGCCCACCACAGAAGCAGCGCGACCGGCGGCACGATGGCGGCCACGAGCCAGAACTGAATGAGTTGCATGGGGACCCCTTCCTCAAACGTGTACTTGTTGGTGTCGGGTCAAGTCAGGTGGAATAGATCTGCAAACGATGTCCCGGACAATTCGCGAACGACCAGGCCGCTCACCAGGTCGCGGGACGATGAATACCAGTCCCTCTCTTCGACAGCCGTGCGAGAAGGCGAGTTCATGATGCTCCGCGATGCGGGCGTGTGCCGCGCGGCCGGTCGCAGCTTTGACCGCCGAATCTCGTCCTCGGTGCTCGAGAGATTCATGTTGATCATCGCTTGGCTCCACTGCAAAGACGGGTTTCAGTGTGCTCCGCAGCGCGGTCTCTTGGGGCGTCCGGTGCTCCCCCGTTTGCGGGGGTCGCTTGGTCACGCGACGAGCAACCGCGAAAAACTTAACGTGGCATCGCCCCGAACCCGTGCGCCGTCCCTGCCGCGATGCGCGTCGCCTGCTCCGATCAGCCGTGCAGCTTGGGCTTGGCGGCCTTGGATCCCTTGGCGGTGTCGTGCGCCTTCAGCCAGTCGAAGAACTCCCCATACCAGAGCTTCGAATTGCGCGGTTTCAGGATCCAGTGGTTCTCGTCGGGGAACCACACCAGGCGCGCGTCGACGCCCTTCGCCTTCAGCGTGTTGTAGTAGGCGAGGCCCTGTTGGTCGGGCACGCGGTAGTCGAGCGCGCCGTGGATCACGAGCGTGGGTGTCTGCATCGCCTTGGCGAAGGCATGCGGGCTTTGCGACTGGATCTTCGCCGGATCGTCCCAGTACCAGGCGCCGAGCTCCTTGACGAACCACGGATAGCCGTCGTCGCTGAACATTGCGGTCCAGTCGAAGCAGCCGGCGTGGCAGACGTAGGCGTTGTAGCGCTCGCGCGCCACGTGGCCGTTCATCCACGCGACCATGTAGCCGCCGTAGCTGCCGCCGGTGGCGAAGACGCGCTTGCGGTCGGCCCAGGGCTGGCGCAGCAGCCAGTCGGTGCCAGCCTCGACGTCCTGCAGCTCGAGCTCGCCCCAGCGGCGGGTGATGCTGTCGAGGAAGGCGTGGCCGAAGCCGCTCGAGCCGTGGTAGTTGACGCAGGCGACCACATAGCCCTGCGCGGCGAAGACCTGGTTGTTCCAGCGGTAGTGGAAGGTGTCGCCGCTGGCCGCATGTGGGCCGCCGTGGATCGCGTGCAGCAGCGGGTACTTCTTCTTGCGATCGAAGCCCGGCGGGTAGACGACCCACATCTGCACGTCTTCGCCCTGCGCTCCAGCGAGGGTGATCTCGTCCCAGGCGCCGAGGCGAAACTTCGCGAGCAGCGCGTCGTTGAAGCGCTCGATCCGCTGCGCCGGCGCGCGGCCGTGCTGCGCCTGGACGCGCACCGGGTGGTCCATCGCGTCGGCGGTGCTGACGACGGTGTCGCCGGCCACGTCGAAGCCCTGCACCCACCCGCCCTGGGTCGCGAGCGTCGGGGCGCCGCCGTCGGTGGGAAAGCGGTAGAGGTTGCAGCGACCGCGGTCTTCGGCGCTGAAGACCAGCGAGGCGCCGTCGCCGGCCCAGCGCAGCGGCGCGTTGACCGAATGGTCCCAGGCTTCGCTGAGCACGCGCCAGGGCCGGCCGGTCTCGAGCAGCGCGAGAAAGTTCGGCGCGGTGTGGGTCTTGCCCTGGTGGTTGGCGGTGAACGCGAGGCGCGCGCCGTCGGGGCTGAAGCGCGGCGCCTCGAAGTCCCACGCCGGGTCGATGAGCAGCGTGCGCGCCCTGGCGGATCGCACATCGACTTCGACCAGTGCCTTGCAATGGTCGGGCTGCTTCTGCGCTTGCGGGTCGAAGCTGAAGACGATGCGCTTGCCGTCGGGCGAGATGTCGAACATGTTCGCGTCCGGGTCGGCGCGCGGCAGCTCGAGCGCGCCGCCTTCGAACAGGTCGCGAACCCGGCCCGTCGCCACGTCGAGCACGTGCAGGTGGGCGACGCGGCCCATCGGCAGGTTGCGGTCCCAGAAGCGGTACTGCGCCTCGCTGGTGACGTAGGCGCTTTCCTTGCGGTCCTTGAATTCCTTGAAGCGCTTGGCCTGCGCCTTGGTGCCCCGGGTGTCGGGCCAGACCCAGGCGATGAAGGCGATGCGCTTGCCGTCGGGGAACCACTTGAAGGCGTCGATGCCAGGCGCGAAATCGCTGACGCGTCGCGCTTCGCCGCCGTCGGGCGCGATGACGTAGAGCTGCGGCGTCTCGTCCTTGCGGCCTTCCTGCTCGCGGCGGGCGACGAAGGCGATCCGGTCGCCCCGCGGCGACCAGGCGGGCAGGCCGTCCTTCTCGCCGCAACTGGTGAGCCGGCGCGCCTCGCCGCCGAAGGTGGAGAGCAGCCAGAGACTGGACGCGCCCTTGTTGTCGTCCATCGCGAAGCGCGTCACCGAGCAGACCGCCTGCGCGCCGTCGGGCGCGAGCGACAGCGCGCCGATGCGTTCGAGTTGCCAGAGGTCGTCGACGGTGAGGAGCTTCTTTTTCTGTGCCATGCGTGGGCTCCGTCGTGGGGATGCGCAGTCAGCGTGGCCGCTGCAACTGCCAGTCGAGGTGGGCCTTGACGGTCGGCCATTCGGCCGCCGTGATGCTGTAGACCGCGGTGTCGCGCAGCGTGCCGTTGGCCGCGCGCTGGTGCGCACGCAGGATGCCGTCGAGCTGCGCGCCCAGGCGCTCGATCGCTCGTCGGCTCTGGGTGTTCAGCCGGTGGGTGCGGAATTCGACGGCGATGCAGTTGAGCGTCTCGAAGGCATGCGTGAGCAGCATCAGCTTGCACTCGGTGTTCAGGGGGCTGCGCTGCACGGCGGCGGCGTACCAGGTCGAGCCGATCTCGACCCGCTTGTTGAGCGCATCGATGTTCATGTAGGTCGTCATGCCGACGACCTTGCCGCTCGCGTCGAGCACGGTGAAGGGCAGCATCGAGCCCGTCTGCTGCAGCGTCAGGCGCTGCGCGATGGCGGCAGCCATGCCCTCGGGACTGGGAACCGTCGTGTACCAGAGATTCCACAGTTCGCCGTCGCGGGTGGCCTCGGCGAGGGCAGGACCATGGTCGGGCGACAGCGGCACCAGCGTCGCATGGCTGCCGCGCAGCGTCACAGGGGTCGCCAGAGTCACAGTACTCACGATGCTCACGAAGGGTCTTTGTCCTTGTCGTGTCGCCGCGCGCGCAAGCGGCGCACCGCCTGCAGCCCCAGCCCGCCGCCGATGCCGACCATCGCCAGTCCAATCAGCACCGGCACGCCGTAGCCGGGCTCGAGGAAATCGAAGCCAATGCTGCGCGCCAGCAACGCTGCCGCGAGGGCGCCGACGAAGAAGCCGGCCGCGTCGGTCAGGCCTTCGGCGAGCAGGCGTGATGGCGGCGTGTCTTGCACCCGGCTCACCGATTGTGGCGCTGCATGAACACGAGCTTCTCGAACAGCGAGACGTCCTGTTCGTTCTTCAGCAAGGCGCCGACCAGCGGCGGCACGCTGACCTTTTCGTCCTTGCTTTGCAAGGCCTCGAGCGGAATGTCTTCGGCCAGCAGCAGCTTCAGCCAGTCGAGCAACTCGGAGGTCGACGGCTTCTTCTTCAGCCCCGGCAGACCGCGTACTTCGTAGAAGTTCTTCAGCGCCGCGCCGAGCAGCTCTTTCTTCAAGCCGGGGAAGTGCACGCCGACGATGCTCTTCATCGTGTCGGCGTCGGGGAAGCGGATGTAGTGGAAGAAACAGCGGCGCAGGAACGCGTCGGGCAGTTCCTTCTCGTTGTTGGAGGTGATGAACACCAGCGGGCGGTGCCGGGCCTGGACCAGTTCGCGCGTCTCGTAGACGTAGAACTCCATGCGGTCGATCTCGCGCAGCAGGTCGTTCGGGAACTCGATGTCGGCCTTGTCGATTTCGTCGATCAAGAGCACCACCGGCTGCTCGGCCGAGAAGGCCTGCCACAGCACGCCCTTGACGATGTAGTTGTGGATGTCCTTGACGCGCTCGTCGCCGAGCTGGCTGTCGCGCAGCCGGCTCACCGCGTCGTATTCGTACAGGCCCTGCTGCGCCTTGGTCGTGCTCTTCACGTGCCACTGCAGCAGCGGCATGCCGAGTGCGCTGGCCACTTCCTCGGCCAGCATCGTCTTGCCGGTGCCGGGCTCGCCCTTGACGAGCAGCGGGCGCTTGAGGGTGGCCGCGGCGTTCACCGCCAGCATCAGGTCGTCGGTGGCGACGTAGGTCTCGGTACCGGTGAACTTCATGAAGGTGGGCTGTCTCGCGAGGTGTCAGGGCAGTATAAGGGGGCCCTTTATAATCCCTCGTTGCACTGAATTCACGCCCGCCGGACCATGAGAAAAACGCTTCTTCCGATCATCGCCTCGTTGGCCCTTGCAGCCGCCACGTCCAGCGCACTGGCGCAGGATGCGAAGGCCGGTGAAAAGAAGGCCGCCATGTGCATCGGCTGCCACGGCATCCCCGCCTACCAGGCGAGCTTTCCCGAAGTGCACAAGGTGCCGATGATCGCCGGGCAGGGTTCGAAGTACATCGTGTCGGCGCTCACCGCCTACCAGAAGGGCGACCGCAAGCATCCGACGATGCGCGCCATCGCCGCGTCGCTGACTCCGCAGGACATGGCCGACCTGGCCGCCTACTACGAAGCGCTGCCGAAGGACGAGCAGCCGCTGCCGCCCAAGCCCGAGCACCAGCCCCCGGCGCCGGTGGCCGAGCTGCTGAAGAAAGCCAATTGCGCGGCCTGCCACGGCGACAACTTCAGCAAGCCGATCGACCAGGCGACGCCCAAGCTCGCCGGCCAGCATGCCGACTACCTGTACGTCGCGCTGAAGGCCTACCAGACCCAGGGCAACCCGCAGGTCGGCCGTGCCAACCCGGTGATGGGCGGCATGGTGGGCAACCTCACGCGCGCCGAGATGAAGCAGATCGCCCAATACATCGGGTCGCTGCCGAGCGAGCTGCGCACGGTGCAGCAGTCGCGCTTCCGCTAGATTCGATTCGTTCGAGGCCATCGACATGGAAAGGAGCTCAGCATGATCGAGTTCAACGTCCCGACGATGAGCTGTGGCCATTGCGTTCGCACGATCACCGAAACGGTCCGCACGGTCGATGCGCAAGCGCGGCTCGACATCGATCTGGCCGCTCACCGCGTGCAGATCGACTCGCTGCATTCGGCCGAGGAGTTCGCGAAGGCGCTGGCCGAAAAGGGTTACGCGCCGGCCTGAGCCTGTCGAAGGCCCCGTACGTCCTGAGCCCTGTCGAAGGGCCTGAGCGATCACGCTCGCGCGGTCGGTTTCCCCACTTCCGGGCCGGACGAGGCGAGGCCTACACTCGGCGCTCCAACGCATCGAGGAGCGCCTCATGAAGCCGTGGCTTGCCACTGTTTGCCTGACCCTCGCCGCCACCGCTGCGGCCCCCGCCCAGACCCTGCGCTGGGCCAGCCAGGGTGATTTGCAGACGCTCGACCCGGTGTCGCAGAACGAGTCCTTCACGAATGCGATGAACGGCCAGATCTACGACTTCCTGGTCGCGCGCGACAAGAAGCTCGAGATCGTGCCGTCGCTCGCCACCGAGTGGAAGCAGGACGGGGCGCTGCAGTGGACCTTCAAGCTGCGCCGCGGCGTGAAGTTCCACGACGGCCGGCCGTTCACCGCCGACGACGTCGTGTTCTCGGTCCAGCGCGCGAAGGAAAAGACCTCGCAGATCTCCAACTACGCCAACGCGCTCGGCGAGCCGAAGAAGATCGACGACTTCACCGTCGAATTCCACCTGCAACAGTTCAACCCGGGATTTCTCGAGCACCTGAACACGGTCTACATCATGAGCAAGTCATGGTGCGAGGAACACAGGGTCACCAAGCCGCAGGACTTCACCAACAAGGAAGAGACCTACGCCGCGCGCAACGCCAACGGCACCGGCCCCTACATGCTGGTGAGCCGTGCGCCCGACGTGAAGACGGTGCTCAAGCGCAATCCCAACTACTGGGGCACGTTCGAGGGCAACGTGCAGGAGGTGATCTACACCCCGATTGCGAGCGCCCCCACGCGTGTTGCAGCGCTGATTTCCGGCGAGCTGGACTTCATCCTCGACCCGCCGCCGCCCGACCTGGCGCGCCTGCGCGAGACGCCCGGCGTGAAGGTGTTTGACGGGCCGGAGAACCGCGTCATCTTCCTCGGCATGGACCAGGCGCGCGACGAGCTGCTCTACAGCAATGTGAAGGGCAAGAACCCGTTCAAGGACCTGCGCGTGCGCAAGGCGCTGTACCAGGCCATCGACATCGAGACCATCAAGACCAAGCTGATGAACGGCCAGGCGCAACCCACCGGCGCGGTGGTGCCGTCGTCACTGGGCGACTTCGGCGATCCCGAGATCGAGAAGCGCCTGCCCTACGACCTGGAAGCGGCGAAGAAGCTGATGGCCGAGGCCGGCTACGGCGACGGCTTCGAGGTGACGCTCGATTGCCCGAACAACCGCTACATCAACGACGAGCGCATCTGCCAGACGCTGGCCTCGATGTGGGCGCGGCTGAAGGTGACGGTGCGCGTCAACGCGATGCCCAAGGTCAACTACTTCCCCAAGCTGGACAAGCTGGACACCAGCATGTACATGCTCGGCTGGGGCGGCTCGATCACCGATGCGGAGACGACGTTCACGCCGGTGTACCGCAACCGTGCCGAGGGCGGCGTGGGCTCGTACAACTACGGCAACTACAAGGACGACGAGCTCGACGCGCTGGCCGCCGCGCAGAGCAAGGAGGCCGACCCGGAGAAGCGCAAGGCGATCATCAAGCAGGTGTTCCAGCGCCACAACGCGCAGATTCACCACATCCCGCTGCACCGCCAGTTCATCCCCTGGGCGGCCCGCGCGGGCGTGAACGTGGTGCACCGCGCGGACAACTGGTTCGAGCTGCAGTGGGTGACGATCAAGTGATCGGCTGACGACAAGAAGAGAGAGGGAGGGCGCCATGCCTTTGCTGGCCATCGTTCATCTGGCCATCGTGGCCTACTTCGGCGTGCACGTGATCCGCAGCGGCCGGCAGATCTACTGGCTGATCATCCTGTTCTCGTTCCCGGCACTCGGCGCGCTGGTGTACTTCTTCGCCGAGTACCTGCCCGAGATGCGCCACACGCGTGGCGGCCGCAAGGCCGTGCGCGCGGTGCGGCGCATCGTCGACCCGGGGCGCGGGCTGCGCGAGGCGGAGATCGAGTTCGACCGTTCGCCCACCACCGCCTACAACCAGTCGCGGCTGGCCGCGGCGCTGCGCGCCGAGGGGCGCCTGGACGAGGCGATCGAGCACTACCAGCGTTGCGCGTCCGGACCCTACGCGAAGGACGCGAGCTTCCTCGCAGCATTGGCCGAAACGCAGGCTGAGGCCGCGCGGCACGCCGATGCGGCGGCGACCCTGGAGCGGCTGTTCGCTGCCCATCCCGAACAGCGCGCCGGCGCGCTGGCGCTGGCCTATGCCGAGGCACTGGCGCATGTGGGCGACGCGCGAGCGCGCAGCGAATTCGAGGCCGCGGTGGCGGCCGAAGGTTCGATCGAGGCGCGCTGCCGCTACGGCTTGTACCTGCACCGCGCCGGCGACACGGCGAGGGCGCGCGCGCAGTTCGAGGCGGTGCTAGCCGACGCGCAGCGCGGCCATGCGCATTCGCGCGACCTGAATCGCGACTGGATCAGCGCTGCGCGAGAAGGGCTGCGCTCAATGCAGCAAGCCTGACCTACAGCGGATTCCAGCTCTTCTCGCGCCGGTAGTGCATGTAGCCGACGCTGGCACCGGTGCGCAGGCCCACGCCGAGGCGGATCGGCGCCAGAACGATGGACCCGCGCTGCTGGTAGTTGATGCCCGCGCCGCCGATGTAGTACAGGCTGCCGTCGACGCCGGGGTAGCGCTGGAAGATGTCGTCCACCGTGGTCAGGTGGTAGGCGAGCACGAACACCTTCGACGCGTTGCCGCCGAGGTCGAAGCCGATCGACGGGCCGGCCCAGAACACCCTCGCGCCGCCGCCGCTCTTCATCGTCAACTGGCCGTCGCCATAGCGCAGGCCCACGCTGATCGCGCCGGCGACTTCCTCGCCCTTGATGTAGGCGTTCGGCCGGCCTTGGTCCTTGAAGGCCTTCTCGATCACCTTGGCCAGGCCCTCGGTCGTGTTGCCGAAGAAGGCGTTGGCTTCCTTCAGCACCGAGTCCTGGTCGTAGGTTCCCTTCTCGTCATCGGCGGCGAAGGCGCGCAGCGGCAGCAGCGTGCTCCCCGCGGCCGCGAGCAGCCCCAGAGCGTCTCGGCGGGAGTGCTTGTTCATTGGAAAGATCCTCGAAATGGCAATGCAGTATTGACCCGCGATGCTGCTGTTTTGTTTCACGAAGGCTTCACCGTTGCGCCCCGAAACGGTCACGCGTGGGCGCGAGCATCGGGGTCCATGCCGCACCCGCATGACAGCACCGCAGACGACCTCGACGTGCCGCACTGGAAGCTGCGCACGGTGTGGGTCTCCGACATCCACCTCGGCACGCCCGGCTGCCAGGCGCGCGCATTGCTGGACTTCCTGAAGGCGGTGGAGTGCGAGACGCTGTTCCTCGTCGGCGACATCATCGACGGCTGGCAGCTCAAGCGCTCGTGGTACTGGCCTCAGGCCCACAACGACGTGGTGCAGAAGCTCTTGCGCCGCGCGCGCAAGGGCACGCGCGTGATCTTCGTGCCGGGCAACCATGACGAGTTCGCGCGCCGCTACGTCGAGCACAACTTCGGCGGCGTCGAGGTGGTGGACGAATGGATCCACGAGACGGCCGACGGCCGCAAGCTGTGGGTCACGCATGGCGACCTGTTCGACGGCGTGATCCAGTGCGCCAAGTGGCTGGCCTACGTGGGCGACTCGCTGTACGAGTTCACGCTGAAGCTCAACCGCGCCTTCAACTCGCTGCGCGCGCGGCTCGGGCTGCCGTACTGGAGCCTGTCGAAGTACCTGAAGCTCAAGGTCAAGCGCGCGGTCAGCTATGTCGGCGACTTCGAGGCCGCGGTCGCGCGCGAGGCGCGCAAGCGCGGCGTCCACGGGGTGGTCTGCGGCCACATCCACCATGCCGAGCTGCGCGAGATCGGCGGCGTGCTCTACGCGAACGACGGCGACTGGGTCGAGAGCCTGACCGCGCTGGCCGAGCATGCCGACGGCCGGCTCGAGATTGTCGACTGGGCAGCGCAGCTGCAGCATTCCCAGCCGGCTGCCGCCGCTGCGGCGGCAGCCCTCGCGCCTGTCACGGCTTCATCATCTGTCACGGATTTGTCGCAAAACCTTCATAAACTGGCGCGATGAATGAAG
>DASXQQ010000111.1:0-5555 GCA_036507085.1 Piscinibacter sp.
GCCGCGGATCGCCTGCAACGCGACCGGCAGCGACTTGGTGAAGATGCCGCACTGCAGCCCGTACTGGTCGGCGCTGACCGCCTCGAGGACCGGCGCCAGCTCTCGATAGCGCTGGACGGTGACGACCGGGCCGAATACTTCGTCGCAGACGACGCGCATCGACGGATCGACATTGACCAGCACCGTCGGCTCGTACTGGGCGCCGTGCCGTTTCGCACCCGTCAACGCGCGCGCGCCGCGGCCGATTGCCTCGGTCACCCACTGCTCGACCCGTTGCGCCGCGGTCATGTCGATCAGCGTGCCGATGTCGGTCGCCGGATCCGCGGGATCGCCGAGACGCAGCTTGCGCACATTCGACACCAGCTGCTCCACAAACGGCGCATACAAGCTTTCGTGCACGTAGAGGTTCTGCACCGAGATGCAGCTTTGGCCGGCGAGCCGCATGGCGTTGCGCGCACAGGTTGGCGCGGCTTCGTCGATGTCGGCGTCGGCATGCACGATCGTTATGCCATTGCCGCCAAGCTCGAGCGCGACGCGGCGCGTGCCGCTCGCCGCCTTGATGTCCAGTCCGACGCGGGTTGACCCGGTGAACGTGATGAAATCGACACGCGGGTCGCGCACCAGCGCCGGCCCGACCGCATTACCGTGCAGCAGGCTGACGAAGCCGGGCGGCGCGCCGGCGTCGGTGAACAGCTCGGCGAGCTTGGTCACGACCCAGGGCGACTGCGGCGGTGCCTTCAGCACGATCGTGTTGCCCGCCGCGATCGCCGGCGCGACCTTGTGGCAGGCGAGGTTGAACGGCGCATTGAACGGCGTGATGCCGGCGACGACGCCGATCGGAAACCGCAGCAGGAATGCGAGCTTGCCCGCGCCCATCGGCGCGCTGTCGAGCGGAATCTGCTCGCCCTCGATGCGGATCGCCTCCTCGGCCGAGAGAAGCAACGTGTCCTGCGAGCGCACGACTTCGGCCTTCGCGTCCTTGATCGCCTTGCCGGTCTCGCGCGTCATGATCGCAGCGATCTCGTCGGCGCGCTCGAGCAGCAGCGCGCCGACCTTGCGCAGCAGCGCCGCGCGCTCGTAGCCCGGCATCGCCGCGGCCTGCTTCTTCGCCGCGCTCGCCGCGTTCAGCGCGTCATCCAGGTCCTCCAGCGAGGATTCGGGCGCACGTGCGACCACTTCGCCGCGATACGGATCGATCACATCGCGTTCGGCGGTACCGTAGCGCCACGCGCCGCCGATCAGCATCCGGATGCGCGGCACTTCCGCCGCGACGCTCGGCTTCGGAGGGGATTTCAATTCGGACATGAGAGCACTCGATGTGCGATGCAGGCAAGGGTTTGCGCCGGGGAGCGAGCGCGCCGCTTATGCTTCGGGCACGGACTTGCGCCCGAATACCGGCTCCTTGTGGCGCAGCGGCGGCAGCTGCCAAGCGCCGGTGGAAGGCGGTCGGATGTTGGCGTCGACGTGCACGTCGATCAGGCACGGCTTGTTCAAGCGCACGGCGTGCTCGAGCGCGCCGCGGAAATCCTGCGAGTGCGTGACCGTCATGCCTTCGACACCCGCCGCACGCGCCCAGGCCGCGAAATCGGGATTGTAGGGCTTGCGCTGCGCTCCCTCGTAGAACGCGGTGCCGATCTCGCGACCGTCGAAGTAGGCGTACTGCAGGTCACGGATCGCCGCCCACGCGAAGTTGTTCCAGACGACCCACACCACCGGGATCTCGTATTCGACCGCAGTGCACAGCACGTGTGGCACCATCGTGAAGCCACCGTCGCCGCAGATCGACACGCAGGGCCGGTCGGGCGCTGCGAGCTTCGCGCCGAGGATCGAGCTCGGGCCGAAGCCCATGCCCGAGTAGCCCCAGGTGTTGAGCATCGTCTGCGGTCGACGCGCCTTCCAGAATTGCATGAACCAGTTGTGATGGATGCCCGAGTCGAGCGAGATGATCGCGTCGTCGGGTAGGGCGGCGCGGCAGTCGGCCACTATGCGCTCGGGCCGAATCGGCGAGGCGTGCACTTCGAAATTGGGCCGGATGTACTCCTCCCACTCGGCGCACCACTTGCCGATCTGCGCGTGCCACTCGTTCAACGCGGCGTCGGTCTTCAACGCACCGCGGTCGACTTGCTCCAGCAACTGGATGAGGAACGTCCTCGCGTCGGCGAGGATGCCGAGCTCCGGCGGGTAGTTGCGTCCGATCTCGGTGTGGTCGACGTCGACCTGGATCAATTTCGTCTGCGGGAAGTTCCACGAATAGCCGGGTAGCCAGGATGACGCGGAACGGTCGTCAAAACGCGCACCGATCGCAATGACGAGGTCGGCATGCCGGCCCGCCTGGTTCGCCGGGAACGCACCGTTGCGGCCGATGAAGCCGAGCGACAGCGGATTGTCCATGTCGAGGCAGCCCATGCCGTTCGGCGAGCTGATGACCGGCACGCGCAGGCGTTGGGCGAGGTCAGTGAGCTGCGGGCCCGCTTCCGACAGCGTCACTCCGTGCCCGATGAAGACCACCGGTCGCCTTGCCGCAGCGATCATCGCCACCGCGGTGTGCACGTCCTCAGGCGATGCGCCGCTGCGGCGGATGTTGAACCCCTCCCACGGCGGCTCGAGCGCGACCTCGCCACCCTCCTGGAAGAGGTTGTACGGGATGTCCACGTTAACCGGCCCGGGCCGGCCACTCGTCATCGTCGTGATGGCCTGGCGCAGCGCGAGCGGAAGCATCTCCACCCGCGTCGGCTGGAAGCTGTGCTTCACCACCGGGCGGATCACGTTCGGAAAGTCGGCCTGGTTATGCCGGTTGAGCTCCTGGAACGGTCCGCGGTTGAACTGCGAGGTCGGCACATTCGCGGTGATCGCAAGCAGCGCCGAAGAATCGGTCTGCGCCACGGCGAGCGCCATGATGAGGTTGGCGGATCCCGGACCGGTCGAGGTCAGCGTGGCGACCGGGCGGTGTTTCACGCGAAAGTAACCATCGGCCATGTGCGCGGCAGTCTGCTCGTGCCGCGGCGCGACGAGCTTCACCTTGTCGCGCACGTCGTAGAGGGCGTCGAGCATGCCCACATTGCCGTGGCCGCAGATGCCGAATACGTAAGGGATCCTTTCCTCGACGAGGAAGCGGGCAATCAGCTCGGCGCCCTTCATGCGTGCCATGTCGCGACCTTACGAGTGTAGTGAACCGGCCCACGGGAAGAACCGGCGCATTGTGGAAATGATCGATGCAAGGGATTAAATCGGGTTGTTTATAATCCTTCACATTGTAGAATGTCAACCGACAATGTAGGATGCTGGCCGGCCGCCGTCGCGCGGCGATGGCCATGGATGACCGAAAGGGCAGCAAGCCATGCCGATCCTGATCACCGGCGCGATGGGGCACGTCGGGTACGAAACGGTACGCAACGCGCTCGCCCGCGGCCACGAGGTGGTCGCGCAGTACCGTAGCGTGTTCCGCGAACGCGATGCCGCCGCGCTTGAGGGCCCCGTGTGCTGGGTGCGGTGCGACCTCGCGAATCAGGCCGAGTTGAGCGCGTTGCTCGGCCGGCATAAGGTCCACGGTTGCATCCACACCGCGGCGGTGCCGAACGACCAGCATGCGCGCCAGGATCCGCTCGGCACCGTTGACGCGAACGTGGTCGCGGTGAGCCGGCTTCTCGACGCCGCGCGCACTCGCAACTGGCGACGCTTCATCTACGTGAGCACGGGTTCGGTCTTCCAGAATGCGGTCGACGTGACGAAGCCCATCCTGGAAGACGCGACGCCGAGCGTGACCAACGTCTATAGCACGACCAAGTACGCAGGCGAGCTGCTGACGAGCATGTACCGCTCGCAGTTCGGCGTATCCGCCGCGATCGTCCGCATCTCGTGGGTCTACGGGCCGCCGCTGGTGCCCCGCATCCGCGAGAATCCGCGCGGTCCGATCCCGGTGTTTCTGAGGCTGGCGCTCGCTGGCAAGGCAATCCACGAGCCGAGCGGCCGCGACTTCGGCGCGACCTATACCTATGTCGCGGACGTCGCCGGCGGCCTGCTCGCCGCGTACGAAGCGGACAACCTGGCGCACGGTGTCTATCACCTGAGCTGTGGCCGCAACATCTTGACCGACGAAGTGGCGGCGGCGGTGCGCGCCGCAGTTCCCGGATGCGTAATCGAGGTGGGCCCTGGGACGGCGCCCTGGACCGATCACAGCCGCATGCGCGGACCGCTGTCGGGGACGCGCCTCCGCGACGACACAGGATTCGCGCCGCGCTACGCGCTCGAGCAGGGTGTCAAGGCGTTCGCCGACTGGATGCGGGCGCACCCGGATATTTATCGCGAGTAGCCGAGAGGCAACGGGAAGGACGAAGCCATGGCGTCGCTGGCGCGGAGCGGCATCCGCCACAGCGCAAGCGGGGGAGGCGAGCATGCAATTCAGAAACGTACTCGTGACCGGCTCCGGTGGCTTGCTCGGGCGCCATGTCGTGCGCGAGCTCGCCGAGCGCTGCAACGTCTCGGGATTCGACCGGCAGCGCGCGCCCGAGAACGTGCCGCAGCCGATCGGCGACGTGACCGATGTCGCCGCGGTGCGCGCCGCGTGCTCGGGGAAGGACGCGGTGGTGCACATCGCGGCGATGCCCAACATCTGGAGCGGTCCGGGCGAACGCATCATGACCGTCAACGTGACCGGCACGTGGAACGTGCTGCAGGCGGCCGAGGATGCAGGCGTCAAGCGCGTCATCCTGTGCAGCAGCGACTCGGTGGTCGGCTTCACCGTAATGTCCGGCGGCATGCGCCCGCCGGAGTACGCCCCCGTCGATCAGGCGCATCCCCTGCGCCCGACCGATCCCTATGCGCTTAGTAAGCTGCTGAGCGAGCAGATCGGCCGCAGCTTCGTCGAGCGCGGCAAGCTCGAAGTCGCCGCGCTGCGGCCGGTATTCGTGCTCTATCCCGAGATGTATGGCGAGGTGAAGGCGCGGGCGCAGGATCCAGCGAACTACAAGGGTCCGGCGGTCGGCGGTCCGAGCGCGGCCGGCGGCGGACCGCTCTGGCATTACGTCGATCCGCGCGACGTGGCGCGCGCGTTCCGGCTTGCGCTCGAGGTGCGTTCGTTCGCTGCGTTCGAGGGCTTTTTCATTTCCGCCACGTCGACGCTCGCGCCGAACCCGACGCTGCAGCGGCTCGAGCAGCACCTGAAGCGCCCGCTCGAAGTTCGCCGGCCCGAGATCTACGCGAAGAATCCCTACGCGCCGCTCTACGACCTCGCGCGCGCACGCGAGGTGCTCGGTTTCGAGGCGCAGCACGACCTGCGGCACCTGATCAACTGAGCGCGTCGGCCAGAGGCACGCATGGGAGTGTTCCACACGGCGCATCTGCGTGTGCGCGGCGATGCGGTCGAGGCGTTCAAGGCGCGCCTGGCCCGGCATGCGCATACGAGCGTGACTGTGGAGCCGGGCTGCAGCCGGTTCGACGTGCACCAGGAGCGCAGCGACCCGACGCTGTTCCTGCTGATCGAGTGCTACGACGACGAAGCGGCGTTCGCGGCACACCGGCGATCGCCGCACTTCCTCGCGTTCCGCGAGGAAGTGAAG
>DASXQQ010000112.1:0-11363 GCA_036507085.1 Piscinibacter sp.
TCGTCGCCCAGGCTGCTGTAGCGGTAGGGATCGGCGATGCCGTTGGCGAGGACCGAGCGCACGGCGTTGTCCGGATCGGTCAACCACATCGCGAACAGGAAGCCGAGCGTCTTGTTCGGCGCGCTGGCAGGCACGACCAGGTTGTTGCCGTAGATGAACTGCGTGCGCCGCACCAGCCGGTTGCCGACGACCTGGCCGGGCATCGGAACGGCGATGAACTTGGCCTTGATCGCCGAGTCCTCTCGGTTCGAGATCTTGGCGGTGGCCACCGTCAATATGGTCGAGAACGCGTTGCCGCGGATGAAGAACGGCAGCGTGTAGCTGTAGTCCTTGCCCTCTTCGAGGCTGCGCGGTGGCACGCAGGGCACGGTCGCGACGTAGCTCGCGGTTGCGGCCACCCCCGCCGGCGAGTTGATCAGGGGCTTCATCCGGTCGTCGAACAGGTACTGGTTCGGCGCCGCGGCCGACAGGTAGCGCGGCAGCCAGTACATCCAGCCGGTCAGCTTCTCGCGCGGTTCGGTCGAACCGTAGAAGCCGTCCTTCGGCCGGTGAAAGAACTCGACCAGCTGCTGGTAGTCGTGCCAGGTCTTCGGCGGCTTCAGTTCGCGGTGGAAGCGCTCGCGAAACCTCGCGCGCTGGGCCGGGTCCTCGAGCAGGTCGCGCCGCAGGAAGAGCAAGGCGATGTCCATGTCGGCCGGGATCGCGACGACCCGGTCGCCGAAGTACGCCTGGTGCTTGAGCAGCATGTAGCCGCTGGCGGGGTCTTCACCCAGCGAGAAGCCGTGACGCTGCAGCAGCGGCGTCAGGTCCTCGATCAAGCCGCCTTCGACCAGGTCGGCGTATTCGTGATTGCGCGCGATCGTCAAGTCGATGTCGGTCGAGCGTCGGATGAACTCCAGCGAGTCGAGCTGCGGCATCACGCTGGCGTCGAGCAGGATGCCGGTCTGCTTCTCCCAGTCCCTTTGCAGCTCGTAGTCGCGCCCGAGGAACGAGACCATGTTGCCCTGCTTGGCGCGCATCTTCAGCACCGCATCGGGCTTGATCTCGCCGCGCGCGATCAGCGCCTTGACCGCGGCGACGGCCCTGTCGGCCTGCTCGCCGGCCTGTGCCGCGCCGCCGGCGGCGGCCAGCGCGATCGCAGCGCACAGTCCGCCGAACATCGCCGCACGCCTGTGGACGCCTCGATTCATGGCAACTTCTCCGTCTCGAACCGACCCGGGGCGGGCAGCCCATTCCCAACAGCCCAAGATAGCGCCTACTCGGGGGGCGAATGGTGGGAAAAGACGTGCCAAATTCCTCCGTTTCGTGATGTTTCTGGGGCGACGAGACGAACGAAGCGCCGCCCGGATGAACCATGCCGGGTGTTGGCGGAATCTACGCAGGTGGATGTCGCAGTGATGAAGAACGACGCCATCAACCGCAAGGCCAGGCTCGCGTTCGGGCTGCTTGTGTTGCTTGCGCTCGTCGCTGGCATCGCCTGGTTCCTGTTGTCGGCCAGCCAATACAGACCGTATCGGGTTTACACCCACGAACCCGTCTCCGGGCTGATCGCCGATTCACCGGTCGAATTCCACGGCGTCGACGTCGGTCAGGTGAAAGATGTCGAGCTGTTGGGGCCCCGTTCGATACGCGTGTCGCTGAGCATCAGGAAGACCGCCCCGATCACAACGGCGACCGTTGCAACGATCACGTCCAGGGGCATCGCGACCCGAGGATTCACGGGCTACGTCTACATCGCGCTCGAGGATGCCGGCACGGATTCACGGGAGCTCATCGCCCCGGCCGGCGAACCGGTCCCGGTGATCCCCACCGGGCCATCGAAAGTCGTCAGCCTGGACATGAGCTTGAACCAGGTGAACGACAACGTGCAGGCCCTCACCGACCTCGTGCAAACGGTGTTGGACAAGCGAACCGTCGCGTCGCTGAAGCAATCGGTGGACAGCTTGGAGCAAGTCTCGAAGACCCTCGCGGACAACAGCAGGAGACTGAACTCGATCATCGTCAACACCGACCAGGCGAGCGATCAGATCAAGCCCTTGCTGAAATCCAGCAATGAGATGGTGAATGCGCTGCAGACGCAGGTCCTGCCGCAGGCCTACAAGACGCTGTCAACCCTGGACACGCTGTCCGGTTCGCTGACGGGCGTGGCGAACAAGATCAATCGCGATCCCTCGGTCGTGCTGC
This sequence comes from Piscinibacter sp., assembly GCA_036507085.1. Taxonomy (GTDB): domain Bacteria; phylum Pseudomonadota; class Gammaproteobacteria; order Burkholderiales; family Burkholderiaceae_C; genus Albitalea. The sequence goes on from DASXQQ010000112.1 coordinate 2,185, forward strand.
GGGGCGCCGCGCCAGCGCCACCGGGGCCGGGCGAGAAGAAATGAGAACGGCGGCGATCCTCGTCTCGCTGTGCGTGCCGATGGTTTCGGGCTGCACGCTTTTCTCGCCCGTCAGGGTCGACACCCGGACGGAAATCCTGAGCCGGATCCCGGCTCAGCTTCCCCAAGGAAGAGCCCGCTCCGCGAGCCTGCTGGTCCTGGCCCCGACGACCAGCGCCGTTTACGACACGACGCAGATGGCCTACGCGATCCAGCCTTATGAAGTCGCGTATTTCAGCCAGAACGAGTGGATCGAAACGCCCTCGCGGATGATTCATCCCTTGCTGGTGCGTACCCTGCAAGGCACCAACGCGTTCAGCGCCGTGCTGGTACCGCCTCACATGGGCCGCTTCACCTACGCGCTTCAAACGCAAATTCTCGAGCTGAAACAGGACTTCACGTCTTCGCCGCCGGCACTGCTGCTTGCGCTGCGCTTCCAGTTGACCCGCGCGGGAGCAAGCGAGGTCATTGCGAGCAAGGAAGTAAGCCTGCGCGAGTCCATGCGGGAGCGGACACCTTATGCCGGAGCGGTGGCGGCCAACGATGCCATGGCGAACGCCTTGCAGCAGCTTGCGGAGTTTGTTCTCGCGAACGCCGGCTAGGCCTCAATACGGTTCAGTTAGGCAGCCCGAACCACACCCCGTTCGGGCTGAGCCTGTCGAAGCCCCCGCTCGCTGACCGCGCTGCCCTTCGACAAGCTCAGGGCGAACGGTGCTAACTGAACGGTATTGCGGCTAGCCTGGTTAGGGCCACATCCTGCGCAAGGTGTCGTCCCTGAAAACGAAGTGATGTCTCAACGCCGCGCCCACGTGAACGACGATGCAAAGGACGATCAGGTAGCCGAGCCACTTGTGAATCTCGACGAATCCGCGGAACAGGGAGTCGTCGCGCGGCGCGAGATCGGGCAAGGTGAACAGCCCGAAAAAGGTGACGGGGATCCCGGCCGCTGAAGACATCAACCAGCCGGTAAAGGGCAAGGCGAACATCAAGCCGTAGAAGGACAGGTGGACGAATCGAGCGACGACCTTCTGCCAGTCCGGCAAATGGTCGACCAGTTCCGGAATGACATTGGCGAGGCGCCAGCTCCATCGCAAGCCGACAAGCAGCAGCGCCAGCACGCCGAATTGCTTGTGGTACAGGATGAGCGTGATCTTCCTCGTGTCGAAGCCGGCGTCCGGCAGGCTCACCATGTACAGGCCGACCGCCGCGAGCGCGATGACGAGGACGGCCATCACCCAATGGAACAAGGCGGCCACGACACCGTAGCTGCCTGTGGTGTTCTCGATTCGCCTGCGTGCCGTCATCCTCAGAATGTCGAGCAGTTGAAGAAGCCGCGATGTCCGAAGCAAGTCGTCGTCGTCGGCGAGGTCCTGTAGCGGGCGATCGTGTCCTTCGTGTTCAGACGCAGCACGCAGTCGCGCCACGGATCGGTCCCGTTCTTGTAGCCCAGCTTGTCGCAGGCCGGGCCATAGACGGCGATCATGTCGTCGACCTCACGCTGGACCTGTGCCGTGCGCTCGGCTTGCGTTGCGCATCCGGCGAGCACGACCAGTATCGAGAGAATGGATGAGCGCAGCATGGCTAGCCTCTCTGCTCAGTGCCACCGTATATCCCTCCGCAGGCCCCAACCGTTCACAAGGGCCCTAACGCCGCACCCTCAGCCTCTCAGTCGACCAGCGCCGACACCACCAGGTCGGAGATGCGCTGCAAGCGATCGATGTTGCGCAGTTCGCAGGTGATCAGTCCGGACGACAGAAACACGCAGGTCAGATCGCGCTCGGGGTCGACCCAGAACATCGTCGACCCCGCCCCCGCGCCGCCATAGCTGCGCGGGCTGGTCAGCGTGCCGAGGAAATTCGGCGCCACCACGTCGCCGCGCAGGTAGAAGCCGAGGCCGAGGTAGGCGGGGAACGGCTTCCAGCCGCGAACGCCGGAGGCGAAGGACCAGGTGTCGTTGGGCATCTGGCCGGTGTGGTTGCGCGTGGCCAGGTCCACCATCGCGGGCGACAGGATGCGCTCGCCATCGAACGCGCCGCCGCCGCGCAGCATGTTGGCGAAGCGGGTCAGGTCGGGCGCGGTCAGCACGCAGCCCAGCGCCGGGATCTCCGCCTCGGCCGTGACCATCGCGCCGAACATCTCGTATTCCTCGGCGAACGACAGTCCAGGCAGCCGGTCGCGCGCCACCACCGGGCACAGCCGCGAGGCGAGATCGGCGCGCGCCCCGAGCGCGCTGTCCTTCATGCCCAGCGGCGCGAACAGGTCCTGCGCCAGGATGTCGCGGTAGGCGCGTTTTCCGCCGTCGACCCGGCGCAGCACCTCGGCCAGGATGGCGGTGCCGATGATGCCGGAGTAGTACACGCGCTCGCCCGGCACGCTCTCCACCGCGCTCATGCAGGCGGCCTGCACCACCGCCTCCAGGTTGCCGACTTGCATCGGGTCCATCATCGGCAGCTTCAGCGTGAGCCCGGCCGTGTGCGTGAGCACATGGAACAGCGTGATGTTCTCCTTGCCGCGGTTGGCGAACTCGGGGATCACGTCGGCCACACGCTGCGTGAGCGCGAGTTCGCCGCGCTCGACGCGGTTGAGCACCAGCGTGTGGGTCAGCTGCTTGGCGATCGAGAAGGACACGAACACGTCGTCCTTCTTCATGCGCCGCTCGCTGTCTCGGTGCGCGTAGCCGAACGCTTCCGTCAACACCGGCTTGCCGCCGCGTGCGACGGCCAGCACGGCGCCGTCGTAGCGCCGCGCGTCGATGTCGCGGTTGATCACATTGCCGAGGTGGCCCAGGCGATTGCCGTCGAAGCCGAGGGGGGTGGCTTGGTCGAGGTTCATGCGAATGCCTCCGGGTGGGAAGTCGTGGCTCGCGGTGTCGGACGCACGATCAGCGCGGCCAGTGCGGGAATCATCACGATCGCGCCGATCATGTTCCACAGGAACATGAAGGTCAGCAGCAGGCCCATGTCGGCGTGGAACTTGATGGCCGAGAAGATCCACGTCGACACGCCGAGCGCGAGCGTCACCCCGGTCAGCGCCACCGCCACGCCGGTGGACGTGAGCGTTTCGAAGTACGCCTCCTTCAGCGACAGTCCGCGCCGCAGGAAGTGCTCGAGCCGGTTGTAGATGTAGATCCCGTAGTCGACACCGATGCCGACGCCGAGCGCGATCACCGGCAAGGTGCCGACCTTCACACCCAATCCCAGCAGCGCCATCAGCGACTCGCACAGCACCGAGGTGATGGTCAGCGGCACCATGATGCACAGCGCCACCCGCCACGACTTGAACTCCCACCACACGAGCAGGCCGACGATGCCGTAGACCAGGATCAGCATCAGCCGCTCGGCCTGTTTGACGACGATATTGGTGGCGGCCTCGACGCCGGAGTTGCCGGCGGCCAATACGAACTTGGCGTTGTCGTCGTCGTGCGCCTTCGCGAAGGCGTCGGCCGCGGCCACCACGGCGGCCAGCGTGTCGGCCTTGTGGTCCTTCAGGAACAGCAGCACCGGCAGCATCGAACATTCGGTGTTGTGGAACACACCCGGAAGCGCCTTGTAGACCGAGTTCGAGATGAAGCGGTCGCGCGTGATCGCGTACCACTTCAGGTCGCCGCTGTAGCTCGCGGAGATCATCGCCTTCATGCCGGTGAACAGCGACACGCTGGACTCGACACCCGGCACGTTCTCCATCTCCCACTGGAACCGGTCGACCGCCGCGGCCACCGGGTAGCTGCCGCATTCGCCGACGGGTGTCGTCACCATCACGACGAAGACGTCGGCACTGGTGGCGTAGTGCGTGGTCATGAAGGCCACGTCGCGGTTGTAGCGCGACTCGCGGCGCAGTTCGGGCGCGCCGGGGTCCAGGTCGCCGATCTTCAGGTCGCGCGCGATGTACATTCCGCCGCCGAGCAGCAGCAAGGCGGCCAGCGCGGCCAGGCGCGCGCGGCCCGGTTCGGCAAAGCGCGACAGCCAGTGCGCGACCACGTGCTTGCTCTTCGCCTTGCGCTCCTGGTGCCGCAGGCAGGCCTTGGACACGCCGGCATACGACATCAGCACCGGCAGCAGGAACATCTTCGTGAAGATGATCACCGCGACGCCGATGCTGGCGCTGATGGCCAACTCCTGGATCGCTCCGATGCGAATCACCAGCAGCGTCGAGAAGCCGACCGCGTCGCACAGCAGCGCGATCGTCCCGGCGACGAACAGCGCGCGGAAGGTGACACGCGCCGCGTCGATGTTGCTGCGGCCGCACCAGCGCTCGGTGGCCATCGTGTTGATGTTCTGCACCGCGTGGCTGACGCCGATCGCAAAGGTGAGAAAGGGCACCAGCACCGCATACGGGTCGAGGCCGAAGCCGAGCATCCGCACGATGCCAAGCTGCCACAGAACAGCCAGGCTGCAGCACAGAATGGTCAGCAGCGTGCTGCGCCAGCAGCGCGAGTAGGCGTACAGCAGCACCAGCGTCATTGCGAAGGTGACGCCGAAGAACATCGCGATGCTGCCGGCGCCGTCGATCAGGTCGCCGACGATCTTGGCGCCGCCGGTCATGTGCACCTTGATGTGGTCTGTCTCGTACTTGGCGCGCACCCGCGCTTCGAGCTTCTGCGAAAACGTGCCGTAGTCGAGCTTCTCGCCAGTGTCGGGGTCGCGCTCGAACAGCGGTGCCAGCACGACGGCCGACTTGAAGTCGTTGGCGACGATGCTGCCGATACCACCGGAGCGAACGACGTTGGTCCGCACCTGGTTCAGCGAAGCGGTCGAGCCGTCGAAGTCCTTGGGGATGACCGGGCCGCTCTGGAAGCCTTCCTCGGTCACTTCCACCCAGTCCATGTTGGGTGTCCACAGCGACTTCAGGTTGCCGCGGTCGACGCCCGGGATGTAGAAGACCTCGTCGGTGATCTTTTTCAGCGTCGAGAGGTACTCCTTGCTATAGATGTCGCCCTGCGTTGTCTCGACGGCGATGCGCACCACGTTGCCGAGCGGTCGCAGCTCGTTCTCGAACTTCAGGTAGTTGGCGATGTAGGGGTGGAACACCGGCACCATCTTTTCGAGGCTGGCGTCCGGCCGCAGCTTCGAGGCCTGCCAGCCGAGCAGCACCGACACCACCGCAAAAAACACCAGCACGGCGATGCGGTGCGAGAACAGGTGGCGCTCGAAGAAGCGCACGATGCGGTTCGGCTTGTCGTGCGTATCGGCGTGTGCGAGGGATGGCTCTGAGTTCATGGCTTGCTCGCGTCGTTCTGTGCGCTCAGGAAGACGAGGCTCACGCCGCCGATGCCCGACACCGCGACGCCGGCGTCCGCGGGCCCACGCGCGATCGCCACAGCAGGCAGCGGCGCACCCGGCACCACCTTGAAACGCTTGCCGTCGGCAGAACCCAGCACCAGCCGGCCATCCTGGCTCACCAGCGCCGGCGAGCCGTCGGACAGCAGTACGCCACCGCTCAGGTTCTTTGTCGTGCCCGAGGCCAGCGTTTCCCAGCCCCGGGTGTTGGCGGCCAGGCGGAACAGGTTGCCCTTGAAGCCGAAGGCGAGCAGGTCTTCCCCGCCGCCGGCGTTTCGCATCGCGAGAGCGCCGTAAAGCTGTCCCTTGTAGCCGGTGGGCAGGCCTTCCCAGGTGGTGCCGCCGTCGGCCGAGCGCCAGACGTTGCCCGCTTCGCCGGCGATCACCAGCGCACCCGATGGCGTCGCGGCGATCGCGTTGAAGTGCAGTCCTTCAGGGTTGTCGATGTGGTCCGACCACAGCTCCCAATGCGCGCCGCCGTCGCGGGTGCGCAGCAGCAGGCCGTAGGAGCCGGCCGCGAAGCCTTCGGATTCGTTCTTGAACCACACGGCGAGCAGCGGCCGCGATGGTCCGAACTTGGCGGCGGCCTTGGCATCCTGCAGCGCCTGCTCGGCGCGCTTGGCTGCCGAACTTTCGGACGCGGCGCGTGCCACGCGCTCTTGCGCGGCGGCCATGATCAGCGCGTTGGCCTGGTTGCCGTCGAACTGCTTGGTCCAGCTCTTGCCCGCGTCGGCGCTGTGAAGCACCAGGCCGTCATGGCCCACCGCCCAGCCCTGGTGGGTGCCGGCGAAAGTCACGCCGGTCAGCGTGGCCGACACGGGCACATCGGCTTGTTGCCAGGTGCTGCCGCGGTCGTCGGAGAAGACGATGATGCCGCGCTCGCCGACCGCGACGATGCGCGGACCGGCCAGTGCGACGCCGAGCAGCATCGATTTGGCCGCGCGTGGCGCCTTGAGGGCTGGCAGCGTGAGTTGGTCGACGCCGGCCTGGGCGGGCGCGGCGGCGAAAGCCACGCAAAGGCTCAGCAGCGCAACGAGACGGGACTTCCGTGTCACGTCAGACCTTCACCGCAGATCAGTTCGCCAGCCGCCGCAGGTTGTCGGTGCTGAAGAACGACAGATCCTGCTTCAGGTTGAATTTCATCGGCTTCTCCTGGTTCGTCACGCCCAGCACGACGTAGCGGCGTGCCTGCAGGTCGTAGACGACCTCGCCGGCGTTGTTCGCCATCGGCACGTCGTAGTACTGCATGAGGTGGGTTTCGTGAACGCGCCACAGTTCGCCGCGGCCGTCGTACTGGTCGGCATGCGCCATTTCGAACGAGTCTTCGTCGAAATAGAAGGTGCGCTTGGCATAGGCGTGGCGCATGCCCTGCTTCAGCGTCGCCTCGACGACCCAGACGCGGTGCAGCTCATAGCGCACCAGGTCCGAGTTCAGGTTGGTCGGCCTGACCATGTCGGCGTACTTCAGCCCCTTCGAGTTGAGCCGGTAGTTGTTGTAGGAAATGATCATTTCCTTCTTGCCCGCCAGCTTCCAGTCGTAGCGGTCGGTGGGGCCGAAGAAGCCGCCGTAGTCGTCGGTCGTGCGCAGTCCGTCCGAGCCCTGCCCCGGCGTGTCGCAGCACAGGTCGGGCGCGCGCAGCACGCGGCGCTGGCCGGCGTTGTAGACCCAGATCAGGTTGGGTTCCTTGGTCTGGTCCTGCGGCGAATGCAGCAGGTCGACTTCGCCGGCCTGGCTCGACGGGCCGGTGACCATGAACATGGCGTACAGCATGCGGTTCGGTTCAGGCTTGTCGAGCACCGCGGCCTGCGCGACGAACTCGGAGCGTGTCAGCGGCGTGAAGGAGCCGCTCGTCTGCACCGGAAATTCGGCGCTGTAGCGGATGAAGTTGCCGCCGCGGAATCGCATCATGTGGTTCCACAACACCTCGACGCCGGCCTTGGGCACCGGGAACGGCACCGTCGACCTGACGGTGTTGGTCACCCCCGTGCCGCCGCCCGTCAGCGCCGCGCCCACACCTTCGGCCTTGGCCGCGTCGTAAACGCTCTGCGGGAATGCGCCGGTGCGGTGCGTCGGGTAGACGTTGATCTTGTAGCTCGGGTAGCGCTTCAACAACTCCATCTGGCCGGCGGCGAGCTGGTCCTTGTACTGCGCCATGTTGGCGGCAGTGATCGTGTAAAGCGGCTTTTCCGACGCAAACGGGTCGGCGTAACCCTTGGTGGGATCGAAGCCTGCCGGAGGCTTGGTGACGCCGCCGGTCCACTCGGGGATCGTGCCGGCCTTGTTGCCGGCTCTTTCGGCGCCGATGGGCGTCAGGTCCTTGCCGAGGCGCGCGGCCTCTTCGGCCGTCATGCCCGCGAACGCGCTGCCGAAGCCGACGAAAGCGCCGAGCGCGATCAGCGACTTGACTCTGGATGGTGCTTTCATGAACACGTCTCCTGGTAATGCTTAGAAGTTGATTCCGGCGACCAGCGAGAAGAAGTCGCGGTCATGCTGGAAGTCGTACTTGGCGCTGTGATTGAAGCGGTTGTAGCTGAAGTCGACGTACACCTTGTTGTTGTAGTCGGCGCGGATGCCGGGGGCAATCGACCAGCGGCCTTGCGAGAACACGCCGTCGGCCGAGTAGCCGTGCACGTCGTGCGAGACGAACACGCGCGGCTTCAGGTTGACGCCGGCAAAGACGTTCGCGTAGCTCCACTCGAAGAACATGCGGTAGCCCCACGCGTTGGCCGTGGCGAAGCCTTCGTTCTCGCAATAGCTCGCATTCGCCTGGCCGGGGCAAATGCCGCCGAAGGCCGCGATCGGGCCGGAGCCATACGGGCCGCCGCGCCCATAGCGCACCGACGTGGCCGGGTCGCCGATGCCCGACCAGTGCTGCATGCCCACCTCGGCCAGGAACGTCAGCGTGTCGGCGCCCATCACATTGGGGAACGCCTTCAGCGTCGTGATCTGCAGTTGCGTCTTGCTCTTGCGGTCATAGCCCACCAGCCGCTCGCCGGGCGCGCCGCTCAGGCGGCTCGCGAGCGGGCCGGCGCCGAAGAAGGCGTTGACCATGTCAGGGCCGTTCAAGCTCACCGGGAAGTCCTTGGTGTGACTCACCTCGCCGAAGAATGACCAGTTCGCGAGTACCGTCGATGCGCTCAAGCCCAGTACCTTGATGTTCTCGCCCGAGTAATCGAAGCGCGCCGACATGCCGGGGATCGGGATCGCCGGCGCGAACGCACCGTTCCACACCGACAACGGATCGTTGGTCGGCGTGCGCTCCAGCGAGAAGGCCGGCGTGTTCTGGTGGTAGTTCACGAAGTAGGCGCCGAACTCGGTGTCCAGCGGCTTGGAGAAGAACTTCGCTGACAGGCCGAACTGCCCACTGTCTTTCGGCTCGCGATCACTGAGCAGGCTCATGCGGCCGTTGAGCGGCGCCGGAAACGGCGCGCCATAACCGTTCCATCCAGCGGAGTCCGGGCCACCCAGCGGGTCGAACGCGATGTACTTCGTGCCGGAGTTGTTGCCCTTGGTGCAGTTGATGATGTCGCCGAACGAGAAGTAGGTGCCGCAACCGTCGAGCACGGTGCGCGTCCACTTCAGTTCGTAGAACGCCTCGGCGCTGAAGCCTTCACCCAAGCCGACGCTGGCCGCGACCTGCGGAATCGGCAGCAGGATTTCCTTCACCTGCGCGCCCGGGCGGCGGGCGGCGGGCACGTCGATCGCGCCGTACTGGTTGACGCCGCCGGAGATGAAGGTGCTCTCGCCCCAGTTCACCACCTGGTTGCCCAGCTTCACGTTCAGCGGCGCGCTGCCGAGCTTGAAGTTGCCGAAGACGTAGGCGTCCTGCACGGCGGCGCCGGAGAACTTGGACAAGCTGTCGAAC
>DASXQQ010000113.1:0-21613 GCA_036507085.1 Piscinibacter sp.
CGCGGTCACCTGGCCGGCGTTGTCGCCGTCGGTCTTGCCCGCGCCCGACAGCAGCTTGGCGCCCTGGGCCTGGGCGGCGGCGGCCGCGCCTTCCTTCATCTTCACGAAGAACGGGTTGGTCTCGGTCTTGGTGATCAGGCCAATGACCGGCGCTTCGGCGGCAATCGAAGCGCCGGCACTGGCCAGCAAAGCCGCGAGAACCGTGGCGTGCTTGAGTTGCATGGGGTCTCCTCTTCGGGTTGAACGGGCGGGCATCGGTGAATCGTGGGGTCCGCGCCCCGGCGTTTCGGGGTTGATGCAAGTGTCGTCGGCTACCATTAATAAATCAAGGCGATGTATTAATGGAAAACCCGAATGCCGGCGAAAAGGTTTCGCGGCATGCTGCGAACCATCGCCAGATCAGCCGCGCGCTGCGACGGCACCCATTCGTTTCCGACCGGAGTGACCCATGTTCGTAGTCTGTGGTGAGGCCTTGATGGATGTGTTTGCCGCCGGCGACACCGTCGCCGGCATGGCGCTGGATGCTCGTGTCGGCGGCTCGCCGTTCAACGCCGCAGTGGGTCTGGCGCGCCTCGCGCAGCCGGTGGCCTTCTTCTCGGCCGTGTCGCGCGGCTTCCTCGGCGAGCGCCTGATGAGCGCCCTGGTGGCCGAGGGCGTGAACACCTCGGCCGTGCAACGCAACGACGCTCCCACCACGCTCGGCCTCGTCGGGCTGGACGCCCATCGTGTGCCCTCTTACTCCTTCTACGGCGAAGGATGCGCCGACCGCCAACTGACGGCAGATGCACTGGCCTCATTGCCGCAGGACGTGCGTGCCATCCACCTCGGCTCCTATGCCACCGTCGTGGAACCCATCGCCTCGACGCTGCGCGCGCTGGTCGAGCGCGAACATGCGCGCACGCTCATCGCCTACGACCCCAACATCCGCCTGAATGTCGAGCCCGACCTGGCACGCTGGCGCGACATGCTGGACTGGATGCTCCCTCGCACCCACCTGCTGAAGATCAGCGAGGAAGACCTGCAGTTGCTGCTGCCCGGCACGAGCTCCGACGAGTTCGCGGCTCACGCGCTGCGCCGCGGTGTGAAGCTACTGGTGGTGACGCGCGGCGCCGAAGGTGCCGTGGCGTGGACGCCGCAGGCCCATGCCAGCGTGCCGACGGTTCAGGTCGAGGTCATCGATACCGTCGGTGCCGGCGACACCTTCCAGGCGGCCCTGCTGACCTGGCTCGCCGAGCACGGCGCGCTGTCGGCGACGGCGCTGGAAGCGCTGTCAGGTGCCGAGCTGGAATCCGCGCTGGGCTTCGCAGCCCGTGCCGCAGCCATCACCTGTTCGCGCCGGGGCGCCGACATGCCCAGGCGCAGCGAGCTGCGCTGAAGGTGTCGACCCCCACGTCGCTTCGCTCCTGCCCCCGAGGGGGCTGAGCCCGGACATGGATCGTCCAGTGGACGATCCGTGCCTGGCGAAGAGGCGTGGCTGTTGCCAGGCCGCGGCCTGCAAGGCCTCAGCCGCCTCGAGGCCACTCGGCGTCGGCTGAGGGCCGCGAGTTCACTCGCCGTCCCAGCGGAATTGCACATCCGCCCGATGCCGGCTTGCCGCCACCAGCCTGGCGTTGGGTTCGTCGGTACGGTCCACCCAATCGCGCGCGGCTTGCGGCGTGCGGCCGAAACGAATGTGTCGCTGCACCAGCCGATCGCGGCGCAGCGCGTCGTCGGTGTCCACGAACCACACTTCGTCGAGCTGCTCGCGCACGCGCGCCCAGTGAGCGTCTTCCAGCAGCAGGTAGTTGCCCTCGGTGATGACCAGTGGAACGCGCGGCTCCACGGCGATGGCACCCGCGACGGGTTCCTCGATTTCACGCCGGAACTCGGGGGCATAGACGATCTCGTCGGCCGGCTGCGCCTTGAGCCGGCGCAGCAGCGCGACGTACCCCGCGCTGTCGAAGGTGTCCGGCGCACCTTTTCGCTCGGCGCGTCCGAGGCGAGCCAGCTCGGCATTCGCGAGATGGAAGCCGTCCATCGGGACCACGACCGCTCGTCCGGGCAAGGCCGCGAGCAGGGCTTGCGCCAGCGTCGACTTGCCGCCGCCAGGCGACCCCACCAGCCCCAGCAGCTTGCGCTGCCCGCCGGCCAGCAAGTCTTCCAGGCGCGCAAGAAACCGGCTGGCGATCACGGGCGACATGGCGATGCGACGTGGCGAATCTGTGTGAGTGGTAGGCCGTGCTGGGCTCGAACCAGCGACCAAAGGATTATGCGTACCACCTCGGCTTTCGCCGCCCGTTTCCGGTTCGTGGTCTGGACTCTGTCTTGCCTTTCGGCCTTCCCGTCGAGTCTCTACACGTTCTCCTTCCGGAGCTTCGCTCGGCGTTGGCATGGCGGATGAGTCTTCCGCGGTAGCGTCCACCGAATTTGAGAAGTTCTACGCCAAGGCAGAGTGAACTTACCTTGGGCAACCCGCTTGGAGATTCCCGTGCGCCAGGGGCGTTTAGGGCTCCTCCGTCAAGTCCTCTGCTCTAACCAACTGAGCTAACGGCCCACAGCACGGATTGTAGGTGGCAGAGCAGCGCGCGGCTTCTTGCGCATCGGCGCGGCTGGCACACGGTGCCAGCCGAAATTCGGCACGTCGGCCTGAGCGCGCCTCACTTTTGCGACAGCGCGTTCGACACCAGGCGCGACGTGATGTCGACGATCTGGATCATGCGGTCGTAGGCCATCCGGGTCGGGCCGATCACGCCCAGCGTCCCTACCACCTGCCCATCGACCTCATACGGCGCCGACACGACCGACAGTTCCTCAAACGGCACCACCATGCTCTCGCCGCCGATGTAGATGCGCACGCCTTCGGCACGGCTGCTGACCTCGAGCAAGCGCATCAGCTGGGTCTTGTGCTCGAACAGGTCGAACAGCTTGCGCAGGCTGCTCATGTCGCTGGAGAAGTCCTGCACCGTAAGCAGGTTGCGCTCGCCCGAGATCACGACCTGCTCCTGGCTGTCGGCCATCGCCTCGCTGCCGGCCTGCACCGCCGCCTGCATCAGCGCGGCGATCTCGCCGCGTAGCGCATCGACCTCGGTCTTCAATCGCTCGCGCACCTCTTCGATCGTGAGGCCTGCGTAGTGCGCGGTCAGGTAGTTGCTGGCTTCGATGAGCTGCGACTGGGTGTAGTCCTGCGCGGTGAAGATCACGCGGTTCTGCACGTCGCCGTCGGGTGCGACCAGGATCACCAGCACGCGCCGCTCGCTCAGGCGCATGAATTCGATGTGGTGGAACACGCTCGGCTTGCGCGGCGCAGTGACCACGCCGACGAAGCTCGACAGGCTCGACAGCAGCTGCGCCGCATGGGCGATGACGCGCTGCGGCTGCTCGTGCTGCAGCTGCGGCTCGAGCTGCGGCGGCTGGGTGAGGTGCAGCGGCTGCGCCGTCAGCATCGTGTCGACGAAGAGGCGATATCCGCGCGCGGTGGGAATGCGGCCGGCGCTGGTGTGCGGGCTCGCGATCAGGCCGAGGTCCTCGAGGTCGGCCATCACGTTTCGGATGGTCGCCGGCGACAGCTCCAGGCCGCAGGCTCGCGACAGGGTGCGCGAACCCACCGGCTGGCCGTCTGCAATGTAGCGTTCGACCAGCGCTTTCAGCAGAGTTTTGGCGCGCTCGTCCAGCATGGTTTTCATTGTAGGGCGAGGCCGGTTTTCGGCGGCGGCGCGTCGTGATCGCTGTGGTGTAATCCCGCGCATGAGCCAGCGTTTCCGTCACGCCGCACTCGTGGGCAAGTACCACGCCCAGGGCATCCGCAGCGTGCTCGAGGAGATCGCGCAATTCCTCATCCGCCAGAAGCTCGACGTGTCGCTCGAGCGCGAAACGGCGCTGAACACCGGCCTCACCGACTACGGCGCACTCAGCCCGACCGAGCTCGGCCAGCGCTGCGACATCGCGATCGTCGTCGGCGGCGACGGCACGATGCTCGGCATCGCGCGCCAGCTGTCGCGCTTCGGGCTGCCGATGGTGGGCATCAACCAGGGGCGGCTCGGCTTCATCACCGACGTGCCGGTCGCCCAGTTCGCCGAAGCGCTGGCGCCGATGATCGCCGGCGACTACGAAGAAGAGCGCCGCACCATGCTCGAAGGCGGCGTCTGGCGCGACGGCGAAAAAATCTTCGACGGCTTTGCGATGAACGATGTCGTGGTCAGCCGCGGTGCGACCGCGAGCATGGTCGAGCTGAAGATCGACATCGGCAGCGAGTTCGTCGCCAACCTGCGCGCCGATGGACTGATCGTCGCCTCGCCCACCGGCTCGACTGCGTATGCGCTGTCGGCCGGCGGGCCGATCCTGCACCCCGGCATCGCCGGCTGGGTGCTGGTGCCGATTGCGCCGCACGACCTGTCGAATCGGCCCATCGTGCTGCCCGACGGCGGCGAGATCAGCATCGAGATCGTCGCCGGTCGCGACGCGAGCGTGAACTTCGACATGCAAAGCCTGGCCAGCCTGCTGCACGGCGACCGCATCAGCGTGCGCCGCTCGGCCCACCAGGTGCGCTTCCTGCATCCGCTGGGCTGGAGCTACTACGCCACGCTGCGCCGCAAGCTGCACTGGAACGCTGGAGTCGCCTGAACATGAGCCCCCACGTCGCTTCGCTCCTGCCCCCCGAGGGGGCGCAGGCCTCCGTGGGCCACGAAGGGGCCCCTTCGTGGCCCTTGGCGGCCCGCCGGGAGTCCTGATGTGTTGAGAAGACTCGCATTGCGCGATTTCGTCATCGTCACCTCGCTCGAGGTGGAACTCGGCGCGGGCTTCTCGGTGCTGACCGGCGAGACCGGCGCGGGCAAGTCGATCCTGATCGACGCGGTGCAGCTCGCGCTCGGCAGCCGCGGCGACGCCGGCGTGGTGCGCGAAGGCGCGGCGCGCTGCGAGATCAGCGCCGAGTTCGACACGCCGCCGAGCCTCGCGCCGTGGCTCGAAGACGCGGGCTTCGACCCCGCCGAGACCTTGCTGTTGCGCCGCACGATCGACGCCCAGGGCAAGAGCCGCGCGTGGGTCAACGGCAGCGCCGCCACCGTCGCGCAGTTGCGCGAGGCTGCCGACCACCTCGTCGACATCCACGGCCAGCATGCGTGGCAAAGCCTCACGCGCGGCGCGTCGGTGCGCGACCTGCTCGATGCCTACGCGGGCGTCGATGCCGCACCGATGACGCAGGCCTGGTCGCGCTGGAAAGCCGCCGCCGACGCGCTGCAGACCGCGCAAACCCGGCAGGCCGAACTCGAGCGCGAGCGCGAGCGCCTCGCCTGGCAGATCGGCGAGATCGACAAGCTCGCGCCCGGCACCGACGAATGGGATGAGCTCAACGCCGAGCACCACAAGCTCGCCAACGCGCAGTCGCTGATCGACGCGTCGCGCACGGCGCTAGACGCGCTGAGCGAAGCCGACGACAACGCCGAGGCGCTGGCCGGCCGCGCGATCGACGCACTCCAGCACGTGGCGGCGTTCGACCCGGCGCTCGCCGCGGTGATCGAGGTGCTGAACGGCGCGCAGGCGCAGTTGCAGGACGCGTCGCACACGCTGTCGAGCTACCTGCACCATACCGAGCCCGAACCCGACCGGCTACAGCAGCTCGACGAGCGCATGTCCGCGTGGCTCAGCCTCGCGCGCCGCTACCGCCGCCCTCCCGCCGAACTGGCCGCCCTGCTCGCGCAGTGGAAGGGCGAGTTGAAGCAGATCGAAGCAGCAGCCGATCTCGACGCGCTGCAAGCCGAGTTGGCGCAAGCGAAGAGCGCGTTCGACGCGACGGCCCAACGCGTCTCCAAGGCGCGCGGCCAGGCCGCGCCGAAGCTTGCCGCCGCCGTCACCCAGGCGATGCAGCAGCTGGGCATGGCGGGCGGGCGCTTCGACGTAGCGCTGCTCGCGCAGGAGGCGCCGCAGTCCTTCGGCCTCGAGTCGGCCGAGTTCCTCGTCGCCGGCCACGCCGGCAGCACGCCGCGCCCACTCGCGAAAGTGGCGTCGGGCGGCGAGCTGTCGCGCATCGCGCTTGCGATCGCTGTCACCACCAGCCAGCTGGGCGAAGCCGGCACGCTGATCTTCGACGAGATCGACGCCGGCGTCGGCGGCGCAGTGGCCGAAACCGTCGGCCGGCTGATGAAGCAGCTCGGCCGCGACCGCCAGGTGATGGCGGTCACCCACCTGCCGCAGGTCGCCGCCTGCGCCGACCATCACTTCGTCGTGGCGAAGGCCTCGCACAACGGCAGCGCGCGCAGCGACGTGCAGCTCGCCAGCGGCGAGGCCCGCGTCGGCGAGATCGCACGCATGCTCGCCGGCGAGCGGCTGTCGGGCACCAGCCTCGCGCATGCGCAGGAGATGCTCGCGGTCGCGGCGGAGTTGTCGGCTTCGACGCGCGGGCGAGCGCGGCCATGAGCCCGCACGGCCGCCCGAAGGGCGAATTCCCTCTCGGAGGGACGGCGCAAAGCGCCGAGGGTGCACCAATGAGCACTCCCGCCGCGCCGCCTACGCCTCTCGCGTCGCCGCGCGAGGTCGTGCTGGTGACCGGCATTTCGGGCTCCGGAAAATCGGTGGCGCTGCATGCGCTCGAAGACGCCGGCTTCTTCTGCGTCGACAACCTGCCGCCCGAGCTGCTGCGCGAATTCCTGCGCCTGGAGCAGCGACGCTCGCAGCGGCGCGTGGCGATCGCCGTCGATTCGCGCAGCGCCGCATCCTTGCCGCACCTGCTGCCGCTGGTGGAGCAGTTGCGCGGCGAAGGCGTGGCCATTCGCTCGGTGTTCCTCGACGCGAGCAGCGACGCGCTGGTGCGGCGTTTCTCCGAGACGCGCCGCACCCATCCGCTGTCGCACGAGACGAGCACCGCGCAGGACCACCACCGCGCCCTGCTCGACGCGATCGAGCTCGAGCGCGAGATCCTTTCCGAATTGCGCGAGGTCTCCACCGTCGTCGACACGAGCCTGCTGCGGCCGACGCAGTTGCGTGCCTGGATGCGCGAGCTGGTGCAGGCCAGCGCGAGCCGCCTGACGCTGGTGTTCGAGTCGTTCGCGTTCAAGCACGGTGTGCCGCTGGACGCCGACTACGTGTTCGACGTACGCGTGCTGCCCAACCCGCACTACATCCGCGAACTGCGGCCGCACACCGGGCGCGACGAACCGGTGGTGAAGTACCTCGAAGCGCAGCCGGAGGTCGGCGAGATGCTCGCGCAGATCGAAGCCTTCCTCGGCCGCTGGCTGCCGGCGTTCGAGGACGACCAGCGCAGCTACCTGACCGTGGCCATCGGTTGCACCGGCGGCCAGCACCGCTCGGTGTATTTCGTCGAGACGCTGGCGCGCCACTTCGCGTCGCAGGCGTTCACGCTGATTCGCCATCGTGAACTCGACGCACGAGACTGAACGCCACTCATCCTGCCGAACGCGGCAAGACGCCGCCCCTCCGATGTCCGCACCCACCGCCCCGTTCGAGTTGTCGCTGTTCCCGCTGCAGGCGGTGCTGTTTCCCGACGGCCTGCTGACGCTGAAGGTGTTCGAGGCGCGCTACCTCGACCTGATCGGCAGCTGCGTTCGCGACGGCCAGCCGTTCGGCGTGGTCGCGCTGCACCAGGGCGCCGAGGTGCGCAAGGCGAGCGAGGCCGTCGCGTTCGAAACGATCGGCACGATGGCCGAACTGATCGACGTCGACAGCGCGCAGGCTGGCATCCTGCAAGTGCGCTGTCGAGGCACGCAGCGCTTCGAGATCAAAGGCAGTCGCCAGCAAAGCGACGGTCTGTGGATCGCGCAAGTCGAGACGCTGCCCGACGACGACACCTCTGCCCCGGCCGAAGCGTTGCTCGAGACGGTAAAGGGGCTGGCCAACGCCATCGCCACGCTCAAGGCGCAGGGCTCGCTGCCCTTCCTGCAACCCTACCGCTTCGACCACGCGGGCTGGGTCGCCAACCGCTGGTGCGAAATCCTGCCGATCTCGCTGGCGGCCAAGCAAAAGCTGATGGAGCTGCCCGACGCGACGGTGCGGCTGCAACTGGTCGACGAGTTCCTGCGCAGCAAGGGCGTGGTGACTTAGAACCTCTCCGCCAATAGCTTGCGCAGCGGCGCCGGCAGGCCGGTGACCAGCGCTTCGTCGATGCCGAACCAGCGGCCAGCGGGAAGCGCATCGGTGATGGCCTTCACGCGTGCGCTTGCGGTGCGCTCGGGCAGGGTCCAGCGCAGCGGGTGCAGCGTCCAATCCAGATGGGTGAGCACGTGGGTAAAGCTCGGCAGCGCCTCGCCGGTCCCGGGCCAGTCCGCGCTCGCCGCGTCGAAGGCTTGCACCGAATCGAACTCGGGCAGGCTCCACAGCCCCGCCCACACGCCCGTCTCGGGCCGTTGCGCGAGCCACAGCCGATCACGCCATCGCAGCCACAGCCACAGGTGCTCGCGCCGCCCGCGCTTGAGGGTTCGGCTCTTCACCGGGTAGCGTTCCTGCGTGCCGTTGCGCGCCGCCGCGCACAGCGGCCGCACGGGGCACTGCGGGCACTGCGGCGAGCGGGCCAGGCACAACGTCGCGCCCAGGTCCATCAAGCCCTGCGTGTAGGACTCGATGCCGTGTTCGGGCAGCAATCGCGTGGCCTCGGCCCACAGCTCGCGCTCCTGCGCCGCGACGGCCAGGTCACCGTCGAAGCCGAGTGCGCGCGTCAGCACGCGCTTGACGTTGCCGTCGAGAATCGCGACGCGCTCGCCGAAGCAGAACGCCGCGATCGCCGCCGCGGTCGAGCGGCCGATGCCCGGCAGTCGCGCCAGTCCTTCGCCCGTGGAGGGGAAGCGCCCGTCGTGGTCAGTCACCACCGCCTGCGCACAGCGGTGCAGGTTGCGCGCGCGGCTGTAGTAGCCGAGCCCGCTCCACAGCGCGAACACGTCGTCCAGCCGCGCGGCGGCCAGCGACTGCACATCGGGAAAGCGCCGGAGGAAGCGCTCGTAGTAGCCGAGCACGGTCGCGACCTGGGTCTGCTGCAGCATGATCTCCGACAGCCAGACGCGATACGGATCGCGCGTGCCCTGCCACGGCAGCGCATGGCGACCATGCGCGTGCTGCCAGTCGATGACGCGCGCGGCGAACGACGCTGAACGAGCGCGCGCGACCACGCCTGTCGTCAAGCCTGCGCGTGGCGCAGCAGCATCGGCGCCGGTTCGTCGCTGGGCGGCAGGTCGAGCGTCAACAGATCGATGTCGAGGCCGCGCGGTCCGTCATCTTCACGCAGTGCCGCGCTGAGCTCGATCACCCGGGCCAGGTACTGATGCAGGCGCTGGTCCTGCGTCTCGACCTCGCCGATGCGCTGCTCGAGCTCGCCGGCCGCGTTCTGGATGCGCTCCAGCGCTTCGTGGCGACGCCGAAAACTGCGCCGGCGTTCGCGCAGCTGCGAATCGACCTGGGCCGACGCCGCCTTGCTCCACAGCTCGAGCTCGCCACTCGCGTTCTCGAACACGACCCGCAGCTTGGAGACCAGCATGCGGCGGAACTGCTCCATGAATTTGGGCTGCGACAGCCGCAACGCCTGGGTGAGCCCGAGGTACTGCACATAGTTGTGCTGGATCAGCGTGAGCTCGTCGCCGAAGCGCGCGAGCTCCGGCCCCTTGGGCAGGGCGAGCGCGAACCCGAACTCGGCGTTCAGCTTGCCGAAGCTCGCGCAGAGCATCTCGCGAATCTCGTCGACATGGCCGAGCGCCGCATCGAGCAGCGCGCGCAGCCGCACGCACATGCCGATGAAGGCCTTCTTCGCGCCCAGGTTCAGCAGCGAGGCATGCATCTCGGCCTGCATGCGCTCCACCTCTTCGCGCAGGCGGTCGCTCGACAGTCCCACCAGCGTGTCCTTCAGCATGCGGCCGTGCACCGCGCGCAGCGCCTGCAGCCGCGTGGTGCAGCGCTCGAACTCCGCCGTTTCTTCCACGACGCGCTGGATCATCAAGCGAACCTTGGCGCTGCTCTTGCCGCGGATGCCGCGCAGCTCGAGCATCTGCTCGGCGAGCTGCCGGCGCGCATCGCCCAGGCGCCGCGCGACCTGCGTTTCGACCTGCTGCGCCGCATCGTCGACCGCGTTCTGCAAGACCTCGCGGCGCTGCGGCAGCAGCTGCGACGACAGCGCGTCTTCGAGCTCGAGCAGGCGGCTCGTGGCCAGCATCGTCGTGTCGTCGGCGACCCGTGCGGCCAGGGCCTGCCGGGCCGACAACGGAAACACGCGCGATGGGGCGATGTCCAGCGTGCGCGCGGTCGCCTGCCGCTGCGACTCGATCTGCGCCGCCACCTGATCGGGCGTGGCCAGCGGGTCAATCAGCGCGTCGATCTTGTTGAGCACGACGAAGCGCGCGAGCTGGTGCGTGCCCAGGTGGTCGCGCCAGATCGCCATGTCGGACTTGGTCACCCCGGTGTCGGCGCCGAGGATGAAGACGGTGGCATGCGCGCTGGGCAGCAGGCCGAGCGTGAGCTCCGGCTCGGCGCCGATCGCGTTCAGCCCCGGCGTGTCGAGCACCACCAGGCCCTGTCGCAGCAGCGGGTGCGGGTAGTTGATCAGCGCATGCCGCCATTGCGGCACCTCGACGCGGCCCTCACCATCGAGCGGTGGGTTGTCTTCGGGATGGGCCTCGTCCCAGAAGCCGAGAGCGCGGGCCTGGGCCTGTGGCACCCAGCGGGTGCGAGTCACTTCAGTCAGCGCCTGCGACAGTTCGTCGCTCGACTTGACGTTCAACGCGATGTGGGTCCAGGCGCGCGGCTGGGCGCGCAGCTCGCTCAACGACAAGCCATCGAGCCGCGTCGTGATCGGCAGCAGCGACAGCGTCGGCGCCTCTTCCGGGTCGTAGGCGAGCTCCACCGGGCACATCGTCGTGCGCCCCGGCGTTGCTGGCAGCACGCGCTTGCCGGCGTCGGCGAAGAAGATGGCGTTGATCAGCTCCGACTTGCCGCGCGAGAACTCGGCCACGAAAGCGACCACCAGTTTTTCGTTGGCCAGGCGCTGCGCCAGCGCGGCCAGCGCCTGGCGGGCCGGATCGTCGACAAGGTCGTGGTCCGCAAGATAGCGCGCAAGTTCCGCCAGGCGCCGCCCGAGCGACGCGCGCCAGCCACTGAGCGCGTCGAATTTGCTGGCGAACGTGGGCTTCATGTAAGGCGCAAAGTGGCGGGTACGAGGAGCAGGGAAGCGAAACCGAAACGATGGTATCCCAAGGCCTTCGCGCCGCCGCTGCGGAAACATCTGTACACCAAATCAAGCCGGCCCTGGTGTGACCGATTCAACGCCGCTGACAGCCCGGGCAGAAAAATGTCGCGCGCTGACCCTGCACCACCCGTCGGATCGGCCTGCCGCACACCGGGCAGGGCTCGCCGGCCCGGCCGTAGACCTGCGCCTGCAACTGGAACTCGCCGGCCATGCCATGCGCATCGCGGAAGTCGCGCAGCGTCGAGCCGCCCAGCGCGAGCGCACGCGCCAGCGTCTCGCGCACCGCCATGGCAAGCCGCTCGCAGCGGGCTCGGCTGATGCGGTCGCTTCGCGTGCGCGGGTCGATGCCGGCGGCGAACAAGGCCTCGCACGCGTAGATGTTGCCGGCGCCGACGACGATGTCGCCCGACAGCAGCGCAAGCTTCACCGCGACGCGCCGGCGCTTCAACGCGGCGTGCAGGTGATCGCCGGTGAAAGCCGGGTCGAAGGGCTCGAGCCCGAGGCCGGACAACAGCTTGGCGGCCATGCCGTCGTCGCGGCTCGCGGACCAGACGACGGCGCCGAAGCGACGCGGGTCGGTGAGCCGCAGGGTGCCGCGTGTCGTCACCAGGTCGAAGTGGTCGTGCGTGCCGGCTTCGCCCGGCGCCTCGGAAAACGCGAGCGAGCCCGACATGCCCAGGTGCAGCAGCAGCCCGCCGCGTTCCATGCCATCGCGGGCCAGCGGAAGCCACAGGTACTTGCCCCGGCGAGCCACTTCGCCGATCGTCTGCGCCACCAGGTTCGCCGGCGCGCAGCCCAGCGGCCAGCGCAGCGGCTTGCCCAGGCGCACCCCGGTCACGCGCGCGCCGAGAATGCGCTCGCAAAAGCTGCGGCGGGTGACCTCGACCTCGGGCAATTCGGGCATGGAGGGAATTATCGCGAGGCCGCGCGGTCAATCCTCCGCGCGGTGTGCGTTGGCCCCGCCCCCACTAAAATGAACTGCTGATTCAGGAGCAACAGATGCCAGCCCGTTTCCCTTTCTGCGTGCGAGTGCTGGCGACGTTTGCGTCCGCGTCGGCGTTGGCGTGCAGCGCCGGCGCGCAGACCACCGCGGCCTTGTCCGAGAGGCCGGACGAGCCGGTCACCCGATCACCGCTGGACGCGCCGTTGTTCTACCAATTGCTGATCGGCGAGATCGAGTTGCGCTCGGGCGACGCGGGCACCGCTTACCAGTTCGTGCTCGACGCGGCGCGCAAAGCCAAGGACGAACAACTGTTCCGCCGTGCCGCCGACATCGCATTGCAGGCGCGCGCCGGCGACCAGGCGCTGGCTGCGGTGATGGCCTGGCGTGCCGACCTGCCACAGTCGCTGGATGCGCACCGCTACCTGATCCAGTTGCTGGTCGCGTTGAACCGCGCGCCCGAGACGGCCGAGCCGCTGACATCGCTGCTGAGCCTGACGCCCGCCGCCGAACGCCCCGCTCTGATCATGAGCCTGCCGCGCTTCTTCGCTCGCGCGAGCGATCGGAAGGCCGCCGCCGACATGCTGGAGCGGGTGCTGCAGCCCTATGCCGCGCAGCCGGCGACACGCAACGCCGCCACCGTGTCGATCGGCCGCGCCTGGCTGGCAGCGCCGGACCCGGCGCGCGCACTCGAACTCGCCCAGCAAGCACACCGCCAGGAACCCGGCGCCGAGGGCCCGGCGGTGCTCGCGCTGGAGATGCTGCAGGCCGCCCCCGCGGCCGAGGCGATCGTCACCGAGCACCTGCGCGCCAAGCCGACGAGCAACCCGGTGCGCATGATGTACGCGCGCGCGCTCAGCGGTTCGCAGCGCTATGTCGACGCCATCGCGCAACTCGAGGCGGTGACGCGCAACGAACCGAAGCTCGCGCCGCCGTGGCTCACGCTCGGCGCGCTGCACCTCGAGTTGAAGCAGGCGAAGCAGGCGACCGCGGCGCTGGAGAAGTACGTCGTACTCGTGCAAAGCGATGCCGCCGCGATCAGCGCGGCCCATGCCGCGGCTGATGACGAAGACGCGCCGCCCACCATCGACCGCGGGATGACCCAGGCCTGGCTGATGCTGTCGCAGGCGGCCGAGCAGCAGAACGACTTCAAGGCCGCCGAGATGTGGCTCGCGAAAATCGACAACCCGCAGCGTGCGCTGGAAGTGCTGTCGCGCCGCGCGTCGCTGATGGCGCGCCAGGGCAAGCTGAAGGAGGCACGCGAACTGATCCGCAAGTCGCCCGAACGAAGCGACGAGGACACGCGGGCGAAGGTGCTGGCCGAGGTGCAGATTCTTCGCGATTCCAAGCAGTGGCCGGACGCGAACAAGCTGCTGGCAAGCGCCAACCAGCGCTTCCCCGACGACACCGACCTGCTGTACGAACAGGCGATGATGGCGGAGAAGCTCAACCGGCTCGACGAGATGGAGCGGCTGCTGCGCAAGGTGATCGAGCTCAAGCCCGATCACCATCACGCGCACAACGCGCTGGGCTACTCGCTCGCCGAGCGCAACCTGCGCCTGCCCGAAGCGAAGGCGCTGATCCAGAAGGCGCTCGCCCTCGCGCCCGGCGAGCCCTTCATCACCGACAGCCTCGGCTGGGTCGAATACCGCATGGGCCACCGCGAGGAAGCGCTGCGCCTGCTGCGCGACGCCTACAAGTCTCGCCCCGACCCCGAAATCGCCGCCCACCTGGGCGAAGTGCTGTGGGTGAGCGGCCAACGCGACGAAGCGCGGCGCATCCTGCGCGAAGGACGCAGCCGCGACGCCGCCAATGACGTGCTGCGCGAAACGCTGGCGCGCCTGCGGGTCGATCTGTGAGATCGATCGGCGGGCTTGGCGCTGCACTGTTCGCGGCGGCCGTGGCAGCCGGCTGCGCGACGGTCCCCGCGCCCACCGCCATCACCGGCGAAACGCTCGCGGGGCGGATGACGGTGCGGGTCGACGCGACGCCGTCGAGCGACGCGCGCAGCGTCACCGCCGCCTTCGAGCTGCAGGGCGACGCGCGCCAGGGTCGGCTCGACCTCAGCACGCCGCTGGGCACGACGCTCGCGCGCGCGCGCTGGATGCCGGGCACGGTGGCGCTGGTCACGCCGCAAGGCGAGACCCGGTTCGCGGACCTCGATGCGCTGACGCGTGAGGTGCTCGGCGAAAGCGTGCCGGTCGCCGCGCTGTTCGACTGGCTGCACGGTCGACCCTGGTCCGGCGCGGCCAGCGTTCCCACCCAGCCGCCGGCCGAGCGCGGGTTTGCGCAGCTCGGCTGGGTGGTGAGCCTCGCGCGCTTCGACGAGGGCTGGATCGCGGCGCGCCGCGAGCAGGCGCCGGCCGTGACCGTGCGCGCGAAGCTGGACGGCAGCCCATGAGCCCGCACGGCCGCCCGCAGGGCGAAGATTCCCTCTCGGAGGGACGGCGCGAAGCGCCAAGGGCGCACCGATGAGCGTGGTCGCCATCCACGACGTCGCGGCGCCCGCCAAGCTGAACCTGTTCCTGCATGTCGTCGGCCGGCGCGCCGACGGCTATCACCTGCTGCAGTCGCTGTTCGTGTTGATCGATTGGTGCGACACGCTGCATTTCGAGCGACGCAGCGATGGCCGGCTGACCCGCCGCGACCTCGGCGCGGCGCTGCCCGCCGACGACCTCTGCCTGCGCGCGGCGCGCGCGCTGCAGTCGGCCAGCGGCACGACCTGGGGCGCCGACATCATCATCGACAAGCAGGTCCCTGCCGGCGCCGGCATGGGCGGCGGCAGTTCCGACGCGGCCTCGACGCTGCTCGCGCTGAACCGGCTGTGGGGGCTGGACTGGCCGCTGCCGCGGCTGCTCGCGCTCGGGCTGACGCTCGGCGCCGATGTGCCGTTCTTCCTCCGCGGCAAAAATGCCTTCGTCGAAGGCATCGGCGAGGTGCTGACGCCGCTGCCCCTGCCACACCAGTGGCTGGCCGTGGTCAAGCCCGCGGCGAGCCTGGAAACGCGGGCCATTTTCGACAGCCCGCTGCTGGTTAGAAATACCGAAGCTGTTATACTCGCGGGCTTTCTTGCAGACGTCGGTATCAAAGGCATTTTGCAAGGGTTCGGCCGCAACGATTTGCAGCCCCCTGCCGAGAGCCGGTGCGACGAGGTGGCGCAAGCCGCCCGGCTGCTTGAGGCCCGTTTCGGCAACAGCCGCATGACGGGCTCGGGCAGCGCGGTGTTTGCAAGAGCCGGTACTGAAGCCCGACCCGCGGCGACAATGCCGCCGGAACTTCCGGCGGGATGGGTGGGCCGAATGTGCCACAGTCTGGAGCAGCATCCGCTCGCCGGGTGGGCATCGGACTGACGACGGTGTTTTGGGTTCGGGGCGAAAGCCACGGACCGGTGTAGGGGAGTCGCCAAGTTGGTTAAGGCATCGGATTTTGATTCCGACATGCGAGGGTTCGAGTCCTTCCTCCCCTGCCAAACGATTTGATTCCCGGTGCGCCACCGCGGTGCACGCCGGGGCTGAACCGAACGGGTCGTTGGTCGGACCCTGAAAGCCTCGACGGAGGGACCGTGCTTTTCAACACCGTGCTTTTCACCGGCAACGCCAACCCGGCGCTCGCCCAGGAAATCGCTTCCCACCTCGGCATCGAGCTCGGGAAGGCGAAGGTGGGTCGCTTCTCCGACGGTGAAGTCGACATCGAGATCCACCAGAACGTGCGCGCCCGCGACATCTTCGTGGTGCAACCGACCTGCGCGCCGACCAACGAAAACCTGATGGAGCTGTGCATCATGGTCGACGCGCTCAAGCGGGCGTCGGCCCGGCGTGTCACCGCGGTCATCCCCTACTACGGCTACGCCCGGCAGGACCGCCGGCCGCGCTCGACCCGCGTGCCGATCAGCGCCAAGGTGGTCGCCAACATGCTCGAAGCGGTGGGCGTCGAGCGCCTGCTGACGATGGACCTGCACGCCGACCAGATCCAGGGCTTCTTCAACATCCCGGTCGACAACATCTACGCCTCGCCGGTGCTGCTGTCGGACGTGCAGACCAAGCGCTACGAGAACCTCGTGGTCGTCTCGCCCGACGTCGGCGGCGTGGTGCGCGCGCGCGCCCTGGCCAAGCAGCTGAACTGCGACCTGGCGATCATCGACAAGCGCCGCCCGAAGGCCAACGTGTCGGAAGTGATGCACGTGATCGGCGAGATCGAAGGCCGCAACTGCGTGATCATGGACGACATGATCGACACCGCCGGCACGCTCGTGAAAGCCGCCGAGGTGCTGAAGGAGCGCGGCGCGAAAAGCGTCTACGCCTACTGCACGCACGCGGTGTTCTCCGGCCCCGCGATCGAGCGCATCAAGGGCTCGGCGCTCGACGAGGTCGTGATCACCAACACCGTCCCGCTCAGCGAGGAAGGCAAGACTTGTTCGAAGGTGCGCCAGCTGTCGGTGGCCTTCCTGTTCGCCGAAACCATCCGCCGCATTTCAGACGGTGAGTCGGTGACCTCCTTGTTCGCGGAGCAGAACAGTAACTTTTGATCCGCGTATCAAGGCAGCGAGGCCACTCGGGTCCGCTGCCATCACGGGTCGCAAGGCCCATTCCAGAAGCGCCTGGTCGCGGGCGCTTCGCCACTTTTGGAGTCAACCATGAAATTCGTCGCTTATGAGCGCACGCTGCAGGGGACCGGAGCGAGCCGCCGCCTGCGCAATGCGCAAAAGGTGCCTGGCATCGTCTACGGAGCCGGTGAGCCGGCCATGATCGAGCTCGATCACAACGCCCTGTTCTTCGCGCTGAAGAAGGAAGGCTTCCACTCGTCGGTGCTCGAGATGGACCTGAAGGGCAAGACCGAACAGGTCATCCTGCGCGACTACCAGATGCACGCGTTCAAGCCGATCGTGATGCACATCGACTTCCAGCGCGTCGACAGCACCACCAAGATCTCGAAGAAGGTGCCGCTGCACTTCGCCAACGAAGAGAACTCGCCGGCCGTCAAGACCGACAAGTGCCTCGTGAACCACGTGCTGACCGAACTGCACATCCAGTGCCTGGCTTCGCAGCTGCCCGAGTTCCTGACGGTGGACCTCGCCGACCTGGTCAAGGGCCAGTCGCTGCACGTCGACGACATCAAGCTGCCCGAGGGAGTCAAGGTCGTCACCCACGGCAAGAAGAATCCGGTGATCGTCTCGGCCACGCCGCCCATCGTCGAGGAAGAAGTCGTTGCCGCCCCGGTGGTCGCAGCCGCTCCCGCCGCGCCCACCAAGGCCAAGAAGGACGAGAAGCAAAACCGCAAGTGATGCGTTGCGCTGCCTCTGTCAAGCCCCGCTTCGGCGGGGCTTTTTGTTGTGATCGCTGAATCGATAATCGCGCCATGATTCGATTGCTTGTCGGCCTCGGAAACCCCGGCCCGGAATACGAGGCCACGCGGCACAACGCCGGCTTCTGGTGGCTCGACGAGGTGGCGCGCAAGCTCGGCGCAACGCTGCAGCCCGAGCGCGGCTACTTCGGGCTGGCGGCGCGGGTCAATCGTCCGCTGCCCGGCATCGAAGGCCCGATCTGGCTGCTCGAGCCGATGACCTTCATGAACCTGTCGGGCAAGTCGGTCGCCGCACTCGCGCGCTTCTTCAAGATCGCGCCGAGCGAGATCCTCGTTGCGCACGACGAACTGGACCTGATGCCCGGGCAAATGAAGATCAAGCTCGGCGGCAGCCACGCGGGCCACAACGGCCTGAAGGACATCCATGCCCAACTGGGCAGTGGCGACTACTGGCGGCTGCGCCTGGGCATCGGCCACCCCGGCGTGAAGTCTGAGGTCGTCAATTACGTGCTGCGCAAGCCACCGTTGCAGGAGCGCGAAGCGATCGAGAAGTGCGTAGACCAATCGTTGCAGGCGCTCGACCTGCTGCTCGCCGGCAACATGGAGCGGGCGATGATGAAGATCCACGCGAAGCCGCCGCGGCCCAAGCCTCCCAAACCCGAAACCGAACCGCCGCCGACCGGCGAAGAGGAGCGTCCATGATCAAGCACGCCGCCGCGCTGCTGCTGGCCTGCGCATGCTGCGCTGCCGACGCCGCCACGCCGATCTACCGTTGCGGGCGCGAATACACGCAAACGCCCTGCCCCGACGGCAAGTTGCTCGAATCGAGCGATCCCCGCACGGCCGCGCAGCGCGCCGAAGCGAAGCGCGTCGCGGCGAAAGAACGCGAACTCGCCGCCAAGATGGAGCGCGACCGCCGGGCGCAAGCCGCCGCCAACCCGCCTTCGCAGGCCGCCGGCTTCACCGCGAAGCCGGCGCCATCGGCGCCTGCGGCCTCCGCGGCCAAGCACAAGAAGAAGCGCGCCAAGCCGTTGCCCGCCGAGGGCACGGACTTCAAGGCGGTGGAACCGGCAAAGCCGAAATCCGAACGCAAGTAGTTCAGTCCTTCGACAGGCTCAGGATGACCGGCGCCTCCCTTCGACTTGCCTTCAGTCCTGAGCTAGTCGAAGGGTCAGGGCGATCGGGGATTCGGGCTCAGTCGGCGGGCGTGGCCGGCGGGACGACCGCCTGCTGCTGCAGCAGCCGGTACTTGGCCCACAGCGACTCGTTCGATTCGACGTGCGCCGGATTGATCGGGATGCAGCTCACCGGGCAGACCTGCACGCACTGCGGCGTGTCGAAGTGGCCGACGCATTCGGTGCACTTCGCCGGATTGATCTCGTAGATTTCCTTGCCCATCGAGATCGCCTGGTTCGGGCACTCGGGCTCGCACACATCGCAATTGATGCATTCGTCGGTGATCATGAGTGCCATACGCACTCCTTCTCACCGACGAATACGGCACGCGCTTGCAGGCGCGTGCCGCGACCAGCGGCGCAACGCATGCGTTGCGGATTCCCGCCGGTCGTGTCCGTGATCATCAAGACCATGCTGTGCTCGATCCCAAACTTCAGGTGTCGCTGCTGCCGTGCTTGACGCGATGCTGCAGACGCTGGTGCACCGAGGCTGACACAAACTTGGAGACATCACCGCCCAAGGTGGCAATCTCGCGCACGAAGGTGCCAGAGACGAATTGGTACTGGTCGCTGGGCGTGAGGAACAGGGTTTCGACCTCGGGCATCAGCTGGCGGTTCATTCCGGCCATCTGGAATTCGTATTCGAAGTCGCTGACCGCGCGCAATCCGCGCACCACCACCTTGCCGCCGTGGCTGACGACGAAGTCGCGCAGCAGCCCGCGAAACGGGATGACCTCGACATTGGCGTACTTGGACGCCAGTTCCTGCGCAATCTCGAGCCGCTCCTGGATGGTGAACATCGTGCGCTTGTGGTGCCCGGCCGCCACCGCCACGATCAGCCGCTCGAACAGCCGGCTGGCGCGGCGCATCAGGTCTTCGTGACCCAGGGTCATTGGGTCGAAGGTGCCGGGGTAGACGGCGGTCAGTCGGGTCACGGAAGTCAAGGCGCGCTCCCATCCAGGTAGGTGGCGGCCGCAGTGTAGCCGGACGTTTCAGCCGGCGTCGGGCGCACCGAGGCGCTGCAACAGGTGAAAGTGCACGGAACCAGCGCGCGCGCGACGGTGCACCCGCAGGTCGAGCGGCGCCAGCGCGGCGTCGTCGAACGCGCGGTCCGCTTCGAGGTAGACGAAGCCGCCCCGAACGACCAGCGGCGCCGCGGCGGCGATGGCCGGCTCGAACAGCCCGGCGTCGAACGGCGGATCGATGAACGCGAGCTCATAGCTGTCGGGGCTGGCGCGGCGCATGTAGGCAAGCGCGTCGGCGACCTCGACCCGCACGCCGCTCGCCTGCAGTCGAGCCTGGGTCTCGCGCAGACTGCGTGCGAGGCGGACGTCCCGCTCGACGAGCACGACCTCGGCGGCCCCGCGCGACGCGGCTTCGAAGCCGAGCGCGCCGCTGCCGGCAAACGCGTCGAGGCAGCGCCAGCCGCTCAGGTCCTGCCCGAGCCAGTTGAAGAGGGTTTCACGCACCCGGTCGGGTGTGGGACGCAGCCCCGGCGCGTCGGCCACCGGCAGCTTGCTGCGCTTCCACTGCCCGCCGATGATGCGCACCTCGTGCGGCGGCCCGCGCCGCGTCATTGGAACCCCTCGCCCGGCGAGTACGCCGGCCGATCCCCAGGGGCCACGAGGGGCCCCTTCGTGGCCCTTGGGATGCGGGCCGGCCCTTCGACCAGGCTCAGGACAGGCTTGGGAGCGGCCCGGCGCTCGGCCCGCGCCGTCATTGCCGAACCGGAATCCCGCGGCTCGCCATCAGCGCCTTGGCCTCGGCCACGGTGTGCTGGCCGTAGTGGAAGATGCTGGCCGCGAGCACCGCATCGGCGCCGCCGATCTGGATGCCTTCGGCCAGGTGCTCCAGCGTGCCGACGCCACCCGAGGCGATCACCGGCACGCTCACCGCGTCGCTCACTGCGCGGGTGAGTTCGAGGTCGAAGCCGATCTTCGTGCCGTCGCGGTCCATGCTGGTGAGCAGGATCTCGCCGGCGCCGTGCTCGGCCATCCGGCGCGCCCAGTCCACCGCATCGAGCCCGGTGTTCTTGCGCCCGCCGTGGGTGTAGACGTCCCAGCCGTCATCGCCGCGTCGCTTGGCGTCGATCGCCACGACGATGCATTGCGCACCGTACTTGCGCGACGCGTCGCGAATGACCTGCGGATTGGCGACCGCGGCCGAGTTGAAGCTGACCTTGTCGGCACCGGCGTTCAGGAGCCGCCGAACGTCTTCGACCGTCCGCACGCCACCGCCGACGGTCAGCGGAATGAACACCTGCGAGGCGACCGCCTCGATCATGTGCAGGATCAGGTCGCGCCCGTCACTGGTCGCGGTGATGTCGAGGAAAGTGAGCTCGTCGGCGCCCTGCTCGTTGTAGCGGGCGGCGATCTCGACCGGGTCGCCGGCGTCGCGCAGTTCGACGAAGTTGACCCCCTTGACGACGCGGCCGCCGGTGACGTCGAGGCAGGGAATGACGCGTTTGGCGAGCATGCGCTTCAGGCCGCGCCGTTCAACTCGTCGGCGCGCCTTTGCGCCGCCGCGAAGTCGAGGTCGCCGCTGTAGATCGCGCGGCCGCAGATCACGCCCTCGATGCCTTCGCTCTCGACCGCGCACAGCTTTTCGATGTCGGCGAGGCTGGACAGGCCGCCCGAGGCGATCACCGGAATCGTCAGCGACTGCGCGAGCTTGACCGTCGCGTCGATGTTGATGCCGCTCAACATGCCGTCGCGGCCGATGTCGGTGTAGATCACGCCCTCGACACCGTAGTCCTCGAACTTCTTCTCCAGGTCGACGACCTCGTGGCCGGTGAGCTTGCTCCAGCCGTCGGTCGCGACCTTGCCGTCCTTCGCGTCGAGGCCGACGATGATGTGGCCGCCGAAGGCGCTGCAGGCGTCCTTCAGGAAGCCCGGGCTCTTCACTGCGGCGGTGCCGATGATGATGAAGCTCAGGCCGTCGTCGAGGTAGCGCTCGATCGTGTCGAGGTCGCGGATGCCGCCGCCGAGCTGCACCGGAATCTCTTCGCCCACTTCGGCGAGGATCGCCTTGATCGCCGCCTCGTTC